>CALHRQ010000288.1 GCA_938038175.1 uncultured Granulosicoccaceae bacterium
AAACGATGCTGGTTGCTGGACCTTGCTGACAACCATGAAGTCGCTTAAAGGGTATGAAGAAAAAGCCGGGCGTTCGCGAGAGGCCGGTGTTACCCACGGCGCTGATAAAGCTAGAAAAACCTGGCTTGAACAAAAACAGGATGAAGAAGCGTCACTGGGTTATGACACACAACCGTATTGCGTGATTGTTGGCGGTGGACAAGGTGGTATTGGTCTTGGCGCGAGGCTTAAACGTCTGGGTGTGCCTACAATTATTATTGAGAAGAACGAAAAACCTGGAGACAGCTGGCGCAACCGTTATAAATCTCTGTGTTTGCATGACCCTGTCTGGTATGACCATTTACCGTATATGAAATTTCCTGAGCACTGGCCTGTGTTTGCACCGAAGGATAAGATTGGCGATTGGCTGGAGATGTACACCAAAGTAATGGAACTGAACTACTGGTCTTCAACCATCTGTGAAAACGCAAGTTTCGATAAAGCCAGTGGTACATGGACTGTAAATGTTGTTCGCGATGGCAAAAAAGTCACCCTCAAACCGAAGCAGTTGGTCATGGCAACTGGTATGTCTGCTGTACCCAATATTCCTGAGTTGGAAGGTATCGATAGTTTCACCGGAGATATACATCATTCCAGCAAACATCCTGGTGGAGAGCAATACAAAGGTAAAAAATGTGTTGTCATTGGGGCCAACAACTCATCACACGATATCTGTGCGGATCTTTGGGAAAATGGTGCTGACGTAACCATGGTACAACGCAGTTCCACACACATCGCCAAATCTGACACCTTGATGGAGCTGGCACTTGGTGGGCTGTATAGCGAAGATGCCGTAGCAAATGGCGTTACCACAGAAATGGCTGACTTAATATTTGCCTCACTGCCCTACAAGATACTGCCGTCGTTACAAGTACCCGTCTATGCAGAAATGAAGGAGCGTGATAAAGACTTATATGATCGTCTCGAAAAAGCCGGCTTTATGCTCGACTTTGGCGAAGATGGGTCGGGTCTTTTCTGCAAGTATCTTCGACGTGGCTCTGGTTATTACATTGATGTCGGTGCGTCCGAACTGGTTGCCAATGGCGATATTAAATTGAAGTCCGGTGTGGAAATCAAACGTATTACTGCATCAGGTATAGAGTTCAGTGATGGCAGTAGTCTGGACGCTGATCTTATAGTGCTGGCAACGGGTTACGGCTCAATGAATGGCTGGGCGGCTCAACTGATCAGCCAGGAGGTCGCTGATAAAGTTGGAAAGGTGTGGGGTATGGGTTCGGATACCAAAAAGGATCCTGGGCCATGGGAGGGCGAACTTAGAAACATGTGGAAGCCGACTCAGCAGGAAGGGCTTTGGTTTCATGGTGGCAATCTGCACCAGTCGAGGCACTACTCGCA
Source organism: uncultured Granulosicoccaceae bacterium (assembly GCA_938038175.1). GTDB lineage: Bacteria > Pseudomonadota > Gammaproteobacteria > Granulosicoccales > Granulosicoccaceae > Granulosicoccus. Next base: position 1,396 of record CALHRQ010000288.1, read on the forward strand.
ATTTTTGAGCCTGCAGTTAAAAGCCAGAATGGAAGGGATTGAAACACCAGTTTACGCTTTGCAGGAATCTCATCATAAAAGTTAAGTATTTAATTAGCAGCCAACCTGTGCTCAATGGTGAGCATGGGTTGGCGTACTACTCATACAAATAACATCAAAGTACGCAAGCATTGCAATAACAATATGGCCATGGCGGGCTTGATTTATCAGAGTCTTCAATCACAGCGGCATTGTTTAATAAAAAAGGATTGATGTATGGCTGAAAGCATCACCGACATGATCGCGTTAGAAGACGAGATAAACTATTTTATAAAGGAGCTCGTACCTGGCGTCGAGACTGTTAAAAAGTACGGCGGTACACTATTTACGCTAAATCCTGATGAAAAAGAGGGACAATTCTGTGGTGTTTTTATGTACAAGAAGCACGTTCAAATATCATTCAGTAAAGGGGCTGGCTTAAAAGATCCAAGTGCGTTGTTACTCGGTTCCGGGAAGCATCGCCGGCATGTCAATATTGTTTCGATGGAAACGATAAATCAAAAAGAATTGAAAAAACTGATTAAACAAGCTTCTCGCTTGTAACCGTAGGCTATTATTTGTTGTTGTTGTTGTTGTTGTTGTTGTTGTTGTTGTTGAATCAGCATTCGTCTCGACTGTTTTTATAAAGGCTGAAACTGCCCAATCCATTCATGTCCACTGGCATTGGTAAAACGAATTCGATTACCTGAAGCGTCAACAAAAAGATCGTAACAAGCCCAGTTTGAATTGGGCGGCCATTCTGAACAATACTGGTTGGCAATCACTTTCCAGTTGCCAGCACTGGGCCTGCCTTCAACATATGTGGTGGTGCCATTACTATTAAATGTCTGTGATGATTTAAGTTCGCCCTCATAAATCACTTCTCGATCGGCGAGGATGCCGTCTATTTCATCCCCACTCACTTTTCGCCATTTGTCGGCTGCCTGGGTCGTGACAGAGATGCAGGCAAGCAGTACTGCAGTTAAAAATACCTGAGTAGTTGTATACAGTCGAACACTTGAAAATGCTTTTGTCTCAATGATCATTTTGTTTCTCAAGTAAAAACGTATTGCAAGGTTTGGTGTGCTTGCTGTTGTGAGATGTGTCGTCAGTGAAGTCAAATCCTTCTTGACCTCTTGATTCTTGGCTTCAATTACCAGTAGTCGTAAAACCAGTTCTGTGATTTCCAGGTTCTGTATTTTATATTAGCGTTAAAATGGGTTTTACTCAAACCGTTTAATGCAACCTTTTGCCGATTCTTTTATAAATCATTGAGTCGTTACAAGTTATAGGTGTTGCGCAGCGCCAGCACGATCCGGTTTGTTGCTAGCCAGATTTGTATTAACCGGCTTATCGTGATCGGTGTGCTTATTGTGATTGGTAGGCTTATCGTGATCGGTTTTAGATGAACTGATTCAGGATTGGTAATTTTTAATAGTAGCGATGCCACCCGTGCAAATACAGGTGATTCGAATTCGCCTAACCCATGCGTAAACCCGCTCGCTGGAAGTCCGCCACATCTATGCCGAAGCTACCATCGCTATGGGTTGTTTTAATCTGATATATCCTGCCTTCGTTATCAACATCCATCTGCGATAAATCAATGACCCGTTGCTGTACAGGTTCTTTGGTCGTATCAAGAATGAGTATGACGCGGGGTCGAAGCTTGTCTACTGTGTTTGACAGCACAATACCGATCTCGCCATTAAGCATCTCAACGATACTGCCCGGAGGAAAAATTCCCACCGCATCGATAAATTTGATGACCATATCTTCATCGAACTGTTTGCCGCGAAGTGCATACAGTTCCTGAAGTGCCTCCGATGGAGCGCAGGCATCACGATAGGTTTGCTTGGTTGTCATCGTATCGTAGGCTTCTGCAATAGCGACAATTTTTGCAAACAGAGGAATCGAATCTGAGGCAAGACGTCGAGGATAGCCCTTGCCGTCTTCACGTTCGTGATGCGAGTGCGCAACGTCAGCAGCACCTGACATCACACTCTTTGTAGAGAGCAAAATGTCTCGCCCATAGCGTGTGTGCTTTTGCATCTCCTGTCGTTCTTCATCGTTTAGTGGGCCAGCTTTGCCTAACACTTCTGCCGAAATGCTGGTCTTGCCAACATCATGGAGCATACCGCACACACCAACATCTTCCATCTCTCGTTGGGTCATCCCCGCCGCTTTCGCCATTACAATACTCAATGCGGCAACATTAAGTGAGTGCTGTGCGGTTGCTTCATGTGAGGCCTGTATACGTGTTAACCACACCGATGCATCTGGATTTCGAAGAATGCTATCCACGCAGCCGTTGACAGCCTGTTTGACTTTGCTGCCATCAACCTCGGCACCCAGACGAATTTCTTCGAACAGATTCGAAATAGCATTGCTGGCCAATGAATGCGCTTCTTTGGCGGTATCGATTTCGTCTTCGACAGAAACACCTTGGTCCTGGAAGGCTTTGGCATTAGGATTTGCCGGAAGCCCGGTGCTCTTTTTTGAATTGTCTTTTTTGAGAGAATATTCGTCGTAGTCGACCCAAACAAACGTGCACTCTTTCTGAACTGCCTGGATGTCGGCGGTGGTCTTGACTTGAAGACCCTGAAACATAAACCCTGATTCCTCCCAGGGTTTATCAAGCTCGGCTACAAACATTCCCACACGCAAGTCCGCCACGCTGATTTTCACATGCTGTTTGCGGGTTTTTTGAGTA
>CALHRQ010000289.1 GCA_938038175.1 uncultured Granulosicoccaceae bacterium
CGAATACCATCTGTACCAAAATATTTTCTAGACATGATTTCCGTTTATCTAAGAACTACAAACAATTAATTATTGACTAACAACTTCAAACTATCGACAACAAGCGCGAATGACTCAAAATACCTCTAAATTGCCCGAGGGTATGGCAACAGGCAAGCACATGTGCACCTATAGACCAACGCAGCACAGCAAAATTGCCTAGCTGTGAAAAACGCACTACCCTGTTCGCATTGCCTGCCAGATTGTCAACGCTTGTGCCATTGCATGAACATCGTGAACACGCACGATACTCGCGCCGTTTTGCACACACTGCAACGCTGCTACAACGCTACCCATAGTACGATCGAGCGAGTGATCACCCAACATCTCCGCGATCATTCGTTTTCGTGACAATCCTGTCAGCACAGGCGCGATAGCCGCCATTTTGCCCAAGTTTTGCGCCAGCTCCACGTTATGACACAAAGTTTTGCCAAACCCAAAACCCGGATCGATACAGATTTGGTTAACGTCTATACCACTTGATTCGGCTGCCTGCAATCTTCCTTTAAAGAAATCAATGACCTCAGCGACAACTTCATCATAAACTGGCTCTAACTGCATAGTACGCGGCTGCCCCTGCATATGCATAATACAAACTGGCAAGCCGGATTCTGCCGCTTCCGCAAGCGCCCCCTCTTCGCACAAAGCCCTGACATCGTTGAGCATTCCAGCACCCGATGCTGCAGCCTCTCGCATTACCGTAGCCTTGCTGGTATCTACCGAAACGATCGTATCGAAGCGCTCTTTAATTGCCTCAAGCACAGGAATAACTCGATCAAGCTCTTCCTGCAGAGGAACCGCAGCCGCACCGGGCCGAGTTGATTCGCCACCAATGTCAATAATGTCAGCGCCCGCTTGAAGCATGTGATCTACATGCGCAAGCGCTTTATCCTTACCCACAAAGCGACCCCCATCTGAAAAAGAGTCGGGCGTTACATTGAGTATCCCCATGATTCGAGGGATTTCAAGCGTCAGCGTGCGACCACCGCAACGCAAAGATGGCGTTTCCATGAACGACCTGTATCCAAGCAATAACAACTAACTATAGTCGCCTCACACACAAGCTTTGTTAACGATCCTGGTTGGTAATAAAAGGAATGACTTGCTAACGCCATTTATCGGGTGTACGGTATGTGGTATACCACTGATGAGTGCAAGTGCGTCCATGAACCAGACAGCGTCTTCGGTTGGGTTAAATCTAAGCCCGGTAGAAGCTAGCCAATCACTGAAAGAAAGAAGCTACCACGCCTTGCGCGCGGCAATCATGGACATGGACATCTACGATACGCATGCCAATCTTCGATTAGATGAGCGGAAACTGGCGACGCAGCTGCAAATATCCCGTACACCAATACGAGAAGCACTGGCACAGCTGGAGCGAGAAGGGTTTGTCGAAATAAGACCGCGTAAGGGTGTTTACGTCAAGCCAAAAACGCTGGCCGAAGTACTGGAGATTGTTGTGGTCTGGGCAGCGCTTGAAAGCATGGCGGCAAGGCTTGTTACCCAGGTTGCAACAGATGAAGAAATAGCCAGCCTGCGAACATTAGCCCTACAAGACAACCCGCAGTCGAAGCGTGCAGATCTGGTGGAGTATTCCGCCGCTAACATTCGCTTTCATCAGCGCATTCTCGAACTCTCTGGTTGCAGTCTGCTAACAGAAACTGCCGATCGCTTGATACAACATATGCATGCCGTGCGCCGACGAGCCATGGGTGAAAAAGACCGTATAACCCGATCCGTTGTCGATCATATGGCAATCATTGAAGCGATAGAAAATCGTAAAGGTGAACTGTCTGCGAAGCTGGTTCGTGAACACACAATGAAACTGCACGATCATATTAAAGACACTTGGCAGGAACTGGAAATAGACAAGCAAAAACAATCAGGGTAAGCAAACCATACAAACAGAACAATTCAAGGAACAGCTATGTCCACAGAAGTTGAAGAACGGCCAGCGTCATCAAAGCAATCACAAGAGCAGCTTACTGATGGTTTTCATCTCTTAATTGATGCACTGCAACTAAACGGCTTGAATACTATTTATGGCGTACCCGGCATCCCCATTACCGATTTCGGCCGCCTCGCACAAGCCAGTGGCATGCGAGTTTTATCCTTTAGACACGAACAACACGCTGGTAATGCAGCAGCAGTAGCGGGCTATTTAACACAAAAACCTGGCCTGTGTTTGACCGTATCAGCGCCAGGTTTTCTAAACGGTCTAACTGCTCTTGCCAATGCCACCACAAATTGTTTTCCAATGATCTTAATGAGCGGTTCATCAGAGCGAGAAATTGTTGACCTTCAACAAGGCGATTACGAAGAGATGGATCAGCTGGCTATCGCCAAGCCATTATGCAAAGCCGCATTCAGAATTTTACACGCTGAAGATATCGGTATAGGCGTTGCTCGTGCGATAAGAGCTGCTGTCTCTGGACGACCAGGTGGCGTGTATCTTGATCTACCTGCCAAGCTATTTGGCCAGGTAATGGAAGCACAGAAAGGTCAGCAGTCACTGATCAAGGTTGTCGATCCTGCCCCGCAGCAAATACCTGCGCCTGCTGCAATTGATCGCGCTTTATCTGCTCTAAAGTCTGCAAAGAAACCACTGATCATTCTTGGCAAGGGCGCCGCCTATGCACAAGTTGACGACACTATAAAATCATTTATAGAAACCAGCGGTATACCCTTTTTACCGATGAGCATGGCGAAAGGCCTCTTACCTGATGATCATCCACAATGTGCAGCCGCCGCTCGCTCACTGGTCTTAAAAGAATCTGATGTTGTTGTCATGTTGGGTGCAAGGCTTAACTGGTTGCTTTCTCACGGTAAGGGCAAGGCATGGGGTGAGCCAGGGACAAAACAATTTATCCAGGTGGATATTGAGCCACGTGAGATGGATAGCAACGTAGAAATTGTTGCACCTGTTGTTGGTGATATGGGGTCTTGTCTTATTGCCATGCTGGGAGGCATGCAAAAGGGATGGAAGACACCACCAGCTGACTGGATAGCTGCTGTTAATGATAAGTGCTCAGCCAACGTTGCAAAGATGAAACAACGCCTTGGCAGTGACACCACACCAATGGATTTTCACACAGCCCTGGGCGCACTTCGCCAAATAATAGAACAGCGCCCTGAAGCCATGCTGGTAAATGAAGGCGCTAACACGCTAGACTTCGCCCGCAGCATTATTGGCATGAGCCAGCCCAGAAAACGAGTGGATGTGGGTACCTGGGGCATCATGGGTATTGGTATGGGTGCAGCCGTTGCAGCCGCTGTAGAAACAGGCCACCCGGTGCTCGCTGTGGAGGGTGATAGCGCTTTTGGTTTTTCCGGTATGGAAATAGAAACCATCTGTCGATATAACCTGCCGGTATGTGTTGTTATTTTTAATAACAACGGAATTTATCGTGGTACCGATACCAACCCGACTGGCGCTGAAGATGTCGCTCCAACGGTGTTTGTTAAGGACAGCCGTTATGAACTCATGATGCAGGCCTTTGGTGGTAATGGTGTTTACGTAACAACCAGAGATGAGCTGAGCTCTGCCGTTAACGAAGCCATGGACTCTGGACGCCCTACTCTGGTTAATGCCATCATTGATGAAAACGCAGGTACAGAAAGTGGACGTATTGGCAACCTCAACCCTCAAAGTGTTGTAAAAAAATAATGTGCGTATCGAGAAACTTTGTGGGAATACACTGCGGTTAAAAAAAATAGTTTGTAGCGGCTTGTGGTTTCAAGCACACTAGAAACATCTATTATGAAATTAGAATTGATGAAACTAACATGAAAGCATTAGAAGGAATCAAAATACTGGACTTCACCCATGTTCAGTCAGGGCCAACCTGCACACAGTTACTCGCATGGTTTGGCGCCGATGTCATCAAGGTTGAACGCCCCGGCGTTGGCGATGCTACGCGTAAACAACTGGTCGATGTACCCGGTGCAGACAGCCTTTACTTCACCATGCTTAATCATAACAAGCGCTCGATCGAACTCAATTCAAAAAACGAAACGGGTAAAGAGGTGCTTACTCGGCTTATCGAAGAGTGCGATGTATTAGTAGAAAACTTTGCCCCCGGTGCATTGGATCGCATGGGCTTTACATGGGAACGCATACAGGAAATCAACCCTCGCATTATCATGGCATCAATAAAAGGTTTTGGGCCTGGAAAATACGAAGATTGCAAAGTGTACGAAAACGTGGCTCAGTGTGCAGGTGGCTCTGCCTCCACGACGGGCTTTCGTGATGGACCACCGTTAGTTACTGGTGCTCAAATAGGCGACTCTGGCACCGGCTTGCACCTATGCCTTGGCATCGTTACAGCCCTATTCCAAAGAGAGAAGTCTGGTCGTGGCCAAAAGGTCAGTTGCGCCATGCAAGATGGCGTGTTGAATTTATCACGCGTTAAACTGCGTGACCAACAGCGATTGGATAAAGGCCCTTTAAAAGAATATTCGCAATTTGGTGAAGGTGTGGAATTTGGAGATGCAACACCACGTGCTGGCAACGACTCAGGTGGTGGTCAGCCGGGGCGAATTTTAAAATGCAAAGGCTGGGAGACTGATCCTAACGCGTACACTTACTTCATTATACAAGCAGCCGTTTGGGAAAAAGTATGCGATGTTATTGGTAAACCTGAGTGGAAAACACAAGAGGGTTATGCAAAGCCACCAGAGCGTTTAGACAAGCTCAACGAAATCTTTGGTGAAATAGAAGAATGGACAAAAACACAATCCAAATTCGATGTGATGGACAAGTGCAATCCGCTAGACATTCCGGTCGGCCCAATTCTATCCTTGAAAGAAATATCAGAAGATCAAGGCTTATTTGACACCGGCACAATGGTTAAAGTTGATCACCCAGAGCGAGGCGAATATCTCAGTGTGGGTTGTCCGATAAAACTCTCCGATAGTGATGTCACCGTTGAGAGATCTCCACTTTTAGGTGAGCACACTGCAGAAATACTCAGTGAAGTGCTGGGATTTAAAGGTGATGACCTTAAGCGTGTTATCGACTCCGGCGCAGTCGGCGAAGTCAAGAACACCTAAACAGTTTGTTGACTTAACAATCACCTCTACCCGACAAGGAAAAAGACACAGCATGCGTTTAATTATTATGGGGCAACAAGCGTTTGGAAAAGACGTGCTGCAGAAAATACTGGATGCTGCAACCGACGAAGTGGTTGCTGTGTATTGCGAGCCGGATAAAGGTGCGGAAGACCCAATAAAAACATTAGCGCTTGAAAAAGGTTTGCCCGTTGAGCAACCAGCTCACTTTAAAGACGATGCCACACTGGCAAAGCTCGCCAGCTACGAAGCTGACTTGATGCTTATGGCATTCGTTAATGTGTTTGTCCCTGAAGCTGCCAGAGATACACCAAAGCAAGGATCAATCTGCTTTCACCCATCGTTGTTGCCTTTGCATCGTGGCCCATCCGCTGTTAACTGGCCCATCATTATGGATAGAAAAGAATCGGGTTATTCGTGGTTCTACCCAACCGACGGTCTGGACGAGGGTGACATCTTATTGCAACACGAATGTTCGATCGAACCTAACGACACCGTTATCAATCTTTATTTTAAAAAGATATACCCGTCAGCAGTAGATTCGGCAATAGAGGTTTGCGATTTGTTCAGATCAGGTAAACCACCACGCGCCAAACAGGATGAAAGCAAAGCAACTTACGAGCGGAGATGCACCAAAAAGCATGCGCATATTGACTGGTACAAGCCGATAGACCAGGTTTACAATCTTATTAGGGGCAGCAACCCTGCTCCGGGCGCCTGGACTACTTTCAACGGAGAAGAACTCAACATATACGATAGTATTAAAGCAGAGGGAGACGGGGTAGCTGGAAGGATCAAAGACATTTCAGAAAATGGTGTACTCGTGCAAAGTGTAGGTGGCTGCGTTCTGGTTAAACGAGTCAAAGCAAAAGGTGGATCAAAAGTAGCAGCCCAGGAATGGGCAGAGTCGGTTAATCTGGCTGTTGGCGACAATCTGGGTACATGATGATTGCAGCGATGTTATGAGCGATATTGTAAGGCGCGGCCTTATGGCTTCAAATAG
>CALHRQ010000290.1 GCA_938038175.1 uncultured Granulosicoccaceae bacterium
GTAAGGTAGCGGTGCGAGAAAGCCTGCAATAAGCATAAGCGGGACGACCCACCATGTTAACTTCGCGCCGCCTGTTAAAGAAACATCAACAATATTCATCGCTGCCTCCATCGCCACCATTGAGATCAATGACATACCCGCGGCGGTTTTGAATGCAGCTGCTAGCGGCATTTGTCGAGAAAGGATAAAGGTTTCGAGTGCGATAGACGTGAGGATACCGTTGATAATGGCAAGCGTCATGATGGCTAGCGTCGGCCACGGTATGCCGCTGAGCTGGAAAAACAGGATGGTCCCTAAATCGCCAATTGAGCATCCCAGCAAACACCAGCTGGTGTTGATTGAGGCCTGGCGCCAGGTCGGTTTGCATTGCCAGTCGCTATCAGTCAGTGCAGATAGTATTGCCATGGGCTTTAGTTTTATTGGATTTAATCATAGTATAGAGATTCCAGTTACTGGAGAGTCAAGAGCATATGGTTAAGATAGTCGCTAATGCCCATCAGGCCGCCCTCGAAGCCGCCTCAGAAGGTGCTCGCAAAGCAGCATCTGAGCGCACATTTTTTAATATTGGTAAAGCGGCCAAGGCGTCAGAATTACCCGTCAAAACCGTGCGTTATTACGCTGATGTTGGCCTGGTTGAGCCGGCGGCGCGTTCCAAAGCTGGGTACCGCCTGTATGATGAGATCGATATAGAAAGATTACGCTTTATAAAAAGTGCACGTTCCTTCGATTTTTCAGTTGATGATTGCCGTGAACTTCTAGGTTTTTACCAGAATGATCAGCGCAGTAGTCGCGATGTAAAACAGATGGCCCTAAAGCGCTTGACAGAAATTGATCAAAAAATGCGTGAACTGGAAAAATTACGCCAGGAGTTGGCCCGTCTGGCTCACGCCTGTCCTGGAGACGAGCACCCAGGTTGTCCGATCCTCGGGTCCTTTGCCAGGAGCTAATCCCTTTTTCACCCGTTAAACCCGTTAGTCAGGTTTAATCTCGTAGCCCACAATTAATCAATGAGTGAGTTAATGAAAACAAGAAAATTAGGTGCAAGTGGTATTGATGCATCCGTTGTTGCATTTGGTGCCTGGGCTATTGGTGGCTGGAAATGGGGCGGCACTGATGCAAAAGAATCTATCAAGGCTATCCATTCTGCAGTGGAGAGTGGTGTTAATTTTATAGATACGGCAGCCGTCTATGGTTTTGGTGTTTCCGAAGAGCTTGTTGGTGATGCGATAGCGGGTATTGCAAGAGATAAACTGGTTGTTGCGACCAAGTGTGGCTTACGCTGGGATATTGAATCACCAACCTTACATGCACAGAGCGAGGGCAAGAACATTTACCGCTCGCTGGCAGCAGATTCCATTAAATGGGAATTAGAGCAAAGCCTAAAGCGTTTAAAAACAGACTACATTGACCTATATCAAACACATTGGCCAGATCCGCAAACAGCTTCAAGTGATGTGATGGAAACGCTGGTGCAGCTAAAACAACAAGGCAAGATAAGAGCAATAGGTTTTTGTAATGCCGATGTCTCTCATCTGCAAGATGCAGCCAAAGTGCAAGCGCTGGATGTGGATCAAGAAAAATACAGTCTGCTTGATAGGGAGCGTGATGCTGATAATTTGCCTTATTGTGTAGATAAGAAGCTGGCTTTTTTAGCCTATTCGCCAATTGCTCAGGGTTTACTCAGTGGCCGGGTAAGCACAGAACGCAAGTTTGGGGACGGTGATCTTCGTATTGGGAATCCGCGCTTTTCAGCTGAGGCCTTACAATCGATATCGACACTTCTGAAGCCGCTAAAAACAATGGCAGCAGATACCGGTCATACGGTTGAGCAACTGGTGCTGGCCTGGACACTGATGCAACCTGGTTTGTCGCATGTGCTGGTGGGTGCACGTAACAGTGAGCAGGCAGTAAATAATGCTAAAGCAGGTGCGATCGACTTAAGCGATGAGCAATACAACATTATCGATAAGATGGCGGGTAGCTGGGAAGGCTTTCCTTAGCGCTTGATGATTCTCAACGGTATTGTCGGTATGTATTTGACAGTGCCGATTAGTTAGTGAAGCTAATCCATTAATTTATAAACTGAGACTATAAAGTGAGTCTATAACTTGAGGCTAAAAAGAGTGTTTCAACATGGTCAAAGATAACACTAATTATCGATCTCCAATTCCGGCAAGCCGTCCTGCTCGATTTGGAGGGTGGCTTGCCGATGCTATTGTGTCCTTGGTTTTAGCCTTGCCTTTACTTTACGTTTATGGTTTTTTTGATCCAGGCACTGAGATGTCATTTGGGTTCGTAGAGCTGTTCGTTTTTGCTGTGTACGGTTTTGTTGCCTTCGCTCTTGTTCAAGGGTATTTTCTTGCCATATCAGGTCAAACCATTGGCAAAAAACTGGCCGGAACAAGAATTGTCAGCTTTGAAACCAACGAGATTTTGCCTCTGCCTAAGATATTGCTGTCTCGTTACTTACCGTTTTATCTGATGAACGCTATTGGGCTTCCTCAATTAATTAATGTACTGTTTATTTTTGGTGAAAGACGGCAATGCTTGCATGATAAGTTTGCGGGCACACATGTTATTAATGCAGAAGGTGCTGATGCTCAATTGGGTTTAAAAGAAACGAAGCTGGCTGGATAATAGAGCTGGCAAAAAACGAGATTCAAGCTGGCTTTTAATGAAAATCACGTGAATGAGTAGCGATCTCGCCCAGCATCCAGCTTAAGTCTTCAATTTTACGTGCAACCAGGTGCTCTACATTTTGCTCTCGTTGCGTTACGCCATAAACACTGACCATTTTTGCATTAAGTACTTCCTGACGGAACAACTCTACAACGTGTTCCCAGACAATCACGTTTACCGGGCCGTTTTCATCTTCGATGGTTAAAAACATCACGCCTTTGGCACTACCCGGGCGCTGTCTGACTTTAACAATACCTGCAAGCTTTGCTACTCGGCCATTAGGTATAGCAGACCAGCCGGCTGAGTCTATAATGCGGCGCTGGCTCAGTTTGTTACGCAGTAGCGCCAATGGGTGACGGCCCAGCGTTAAGCCAAGGCTCATATAATCTGCAACGATATTTTCGCCTTCGCTAGGTTCCGGTAAGGCAAGTCCAGGTTCGTAAGCAGAAGCCTTCTCCAGCAATGTGGGGAGCTGTTCTACTCCGAGTAGATCCCATTGTGCGTGATGCCGGTCACCGCTGATATTTTCAAGTGCACCAGAAGTCGCCAGGGCTTGTTGGTCGGTTTTATTAATACCGCTACGTCGTACCAGATCGGCTGCGTTGGTAAATGGGCCGTGCTGGCGTGCTGCCAACACTTGTTGTGCACCGGCTTCAGAGAGGCGTGCAATCAATCGAAACCCAAGCCTGACGGCAGGTTGTTTGTGGCCTATCTGATCTTTTGATTTTTTTGATTCTTTGGGATCAGGCACAAGCTGATGATCATATTCACTGATATTGATATCAACCGGTAAAATGTTAACACCATGTCGCCTGGCATCTTGTGTGAGATCTGAAGGGTCGTAGAAACCCAGTGGCTGGCTGTTCAACATGGCGCAGACAAACGCAGCTGGTTCGTGACACTTTAAATAACAGGAAACATAGACAAGCAGGGCAAAGCTTGCAGCGTGTGATTCAGGAAAACCATATTCACCAAAGCCTTCAATCTGTTTGAAGATGGCTTCAGCAAATTCTTGTTCATAGCCATTTTTTAACATACCGCCGATAACTTCATCTTTAAAGCGTGTGACAGCACCGACACGCCGCCATGCCGCCATGGAGCGGCGTAACTGATCAGCCTGGCCAGCAGAAAAACCAGCGGCGACCATGGCAATTTCCATAACCTGCTCCTGAAATACAGGCACACCAAGTGTGCGTTCAAGTACACGTTCGAGCGCTTTATTGGGATAGGTGACGGGGGCTGTTCCCTGACGACGCTGTAAGTAGGGATTGACCATACCGCCTTGAATTGGGCCAGGGCGCACGATAGCAACCTCGATAACAAGGTCGTAGTAGTTGCGCGGCCGAAGCCTTGGCAGCATCGACATCTGAGCGCGTGATTCAATCTGGAATACGCCAATAGTGTCGGCTTTACAGATCATGTCATAGGTGTCGGTATCGTCGGCTGGAATACTGGCCATGGTGTGGTGGATACCTCGAAAATCAGCGATAAGATCGAAGCATTTGTTTATTGCTGTGAGCATGCCAAGTGCCAGCACATCAACTTTTAATAAACCCAGCTCTTCAAGGTCGTCTTTATCCCACTGAATGATTGTACGATCTGGCATGGCAGCATTTTCTACTGGTACCAGCGTGGATAGATCGTTATCGGAAATAACAAAGCCGCCAACATGTTGTGATAGATGACGAGGGAAGCCGAGTAACTGTTCAAGCAGCCAGGCAAAGCGTTTCATTAAAGGGCTGCTGCCATCAAAGCCCATGTCTTCAAGGCGTTCGGCTATAACCTCAGCACCATCCCACCAGGCGAGCGACTTGGATAGTGCATCAACTTGTTCTTCTTGCAGGCCAAGTACTTTGCCAATGTCTCTAACCGCGCTGCGTTTTCGGTAACAGATAACCGTTGCCGCGATGGCGGCTCGATGCCTGCCATATTTTGTATAGATATATTGAATGACTTCTTCGCGACGTGCATGCTCAAAATCCACGTCGATATCGGGTGGCTCGTTGCGTTCTTTGGAAATAAACCGCTCGAACAACATGCTGGTACGGGAGGGGTCAACCTCGGTAATGCCCAGTGCATAACACACAGCAGAGTTAGCCGCAGAGCCACGCCCCTGACACAATATATGTTGGCTGCGCGCAAAGTGCACGATATCGTACACGGTTAAAAAATACGATTCGTACTGCATGTCTTTAATGAGTTGCAGTTCGTGCTCTATTTGTGCAATAACCTGATCATTAATGCCATCAGGCCATCGCCATTGCATGCCTTCATAAGTGAGTTGGCGAAGGTAATCGCTTGTAGTGCAACCTTCTGGTACCACCTCTTTAGGGTACTGGTAGTTCAGTTCGCTAAGTTCGAACGAACACATATCGGCAATAGCAGCGCTGTTGCTCATTGCCTGTTCTGGGTAGATCGAACACAGTGCACGGGCGTCTCTTAAATAACGCTCGCCATTGGCAAAGAGTTTGCGGCCAGCGTTTTCAAGCGTGCAATTATGTTTGATACAGGTGAGAACATCCTGCAGCGCACGTCGCTGGCGCCGATGCATGTGCACATCACCCGTGGCAACGACGGCCATGTTGAAACGGTTAGCAATATCGATAACCCAGTGCAGGTGTTTTTGATCGTAGGGCCCGTAGTGTAAGGACAGGGCAAGGTAGGTGTTATCACTCAGAGTTTGAAACCAATCCAGCCATGGATCAAGCTGTTGATCAGTAAGCGATGGGTAATAAGGTGGTACCAATATCAGGCAACAGGTGTCCAGCCCGGCATTGTCTATCAGTTCGCGTGTGATGTCGTACTCGCCTTTTTTAGCGGCACGCCTTGCCTGTGTAATAAGACGACACAGGCGAGAATAGGCGAGGCCATTGCGGGCGAGTGCGACCAACCGAAAGCCATCATCTAGCGCAAACTCACAGCCAACTATGAGTTTGAAGCCGATTTCGCGCGCACGGCTATAAGCCCGCACAACCCCTGCCATGGAACACTCATCGGTGATTGCCAGTGCGCTGTAGCCAAGGCTTGCTGCGGTATCGACCAGCTCTTCGGGGCGTGACGCACCGCGTAAGAAGCTGAAGTTGGACACGCAGTGCAGTTCGGCGTAGGCCAGTGTGTTGTTGCTATGAATCATAAGCTGTATGAATATACAGTTATTGTGTAGAGTTGCCAAGTAGGTTTTTAAGGCCGGATCATGCAGTGAACTTGTTTTTTTATGTAATGAGTCTCAGATCACACTACTGAGGCAATAGAGACCTATACATATGTAGTAACCCGTAGCCTTGCCGATCACGTAACTGAGCGAGAGGTCAGCTGCGGTTTAACACGGTTTTACAGTGACCTAACACTAAAACAATTATTTCCGCCATGTCTAAACGAACTAGCTACGACAAATCAACAGTAAAGACAGAAGCTTTGTCATTTTTGCAAATGCCTGTCTGGATATTTGATGTAGAGAGCATGCGTGTCGTTTGGGCAAATCAACGTGGTATCGAATTCTGGAGCGCCGAAAGCCTGGATGAACTCATGCAACGAGACATGTCATCTGGGATGTCCGCAACAGTCAAACGAAAGCTGCGGCAGGTTTGTGAGGACTGCCATGAGAACGATGACGCTGTGTCTGAACTTTGGACCGTGTATCCAAACGGAACACCGCAAACCGCAGAGATTGTTCTCTCGCCCATTATTCTGGATGAGGAACAAAAGGCGCTGCTGATTCAGCATGTCAATGCGGTCGAAAATGCCAGTTCGGAAACCTTGCATAGTGCACAAGCACTGCTGCATACCTCTACTATGATCAGCTTGTTCGACAAGAACTATCAGCGCGTCTATTGCAATCCTGCAGCACGATCGGTCAGCAGTCAGGACAGTGAAAATCTCAGATCCATGCTGGTTCATCAATCCGATCTGGATCGAATCAATTCTGCATTATTTAATCAAGGCGAGTGTGCTATTGAAGCTGAGGTACGAACCAATGCTGGTATCGTCTGGCATTCTTTAAGTGTACAAATGAGCCCAGACTCGGTCACCGGTAAACAATCGATATTAGTCAGCTCTTTTGATATAACGGAACGGCGTGTCGCACAGCAAAAAGCACATGATTTAGCCTACAAAGATACACTCACGGGTTTATCAAATCGGTTTGCGTTAATTGAAAACCTAAAGAAGTATGTGTCAAATAAGGAAAGTAAGTTTACTTTGTTTTTAATCGATCTGGATCGGTTCAAGGTGATAAACGACAAATTGGGGCATCGCGTTGGAGATGCTTTACTCAAACAGATTGCGGATCGGCTTTCAGCAAAAATTGAAAACGAAAAAGGTGTTGTCGGACGTCTTGGTGGAGATGAGTTTGTTATTCTTGTACGTAGAGAATTCATCAACATGTCGGTACAGGAATTTGGATCTTCAATTGAAGAAACTCTCAGACGGCCAATGTCAATTTACGATAACCAGATAAATATCGTACCCAGTATCGGTATTTGTCGGTTTCCTGCTGATGGCGCTTCTGCTAACGATATAATGCGAAATGCAGACCTGGCAATGTTCGAAGCAAAGTCTAATGGGGGTGGTTGCTGCCTTTTTGAAGATTCGATGAAGGAGCGCGCATTAAACCGGCTGAACCTTGAAAGCGAACTTGCCATCGCTATTGATAGAAATCAGTTTGAAGTGTACTACCAGCCAAAAATATGTTCTCAGTCTGATCGAGTGGCTGGTATGGAAGCACTGGTTCGTTGGAACCATCCAGAGCGGGGCATAGTTCCTCCAGCTGAATTTATCGGCATTGCTGAAGAAACAGGTCAAATCACCGAGATTGGGGCATGGGTATTACTAGAGGCTATGCGGCAACAAAAACGCTGGCATACTGCAGGCTACGATGTCGCTGTCTCAATCAATATTTCACCGGTTCAGTTCCGTTCTCGTGAGTTAGCTGCCACCATTTCAGACGCGCTTGAAAACAGCCAGTGTGACCCATCTCTTATTGATGTTGAGATCACAGAGTCCATGTTACTAGGTGACACTGACTTGGTATTCGATACCTTGCACATGCTGAGTAAGAAAGGTGTACAAATTTCACTCGATGATTTCGGTACCGG
>CALHRQ010000291.1 GCA_938038175.1 uncultured Granulosicoccaceae bacterium
TGGTCTGTCAACTTGTTTAACTGGGTGTGCATAGAATGGGTCAACGACAGCACTTGCGTTGGTCAAGGCGTTAATATTTTCTGTATTGGGCTGTATTTCGAGTAAGACTAATTGCCATTTGCTATTCTCATTGCGTTTTAGCATGGCTTCTTTCCCAACAAAATTGCGATGCTCTGTACGTACAAAGCGATCCAGGCCAGCCTCAAAGGGTGTACGTTCTGTTGTCAAGTCAGCGCCCCAGGAACGATAGCCTTTTTCAAGACGCATTGAGTTCGCTGCATAGGCACCGTAGTAGCTAAGGCCGTATTTTTCTCCTGCCTTTTCAAGTGCTTTAAATACAGTACAAGCCCCTGTTGCTGGAACGTGCAGTTCCCAGCCAAGTTCTCCAATATAAGAAACTTGCAGAGTAAGCACTTGAATATCCGCTATATCGCAATATTGCACATCGAGCCAGCGGCTGGCTTTATTCAGAGTGCCTTTTGTTACTGTATTCAATACATCTTTCGAAGCTGGTCCCATTATGCCGATAACGGCCGTTTCATCAGATTGATTCGTGAGCGTCACATCAAATGAGGCTGCATTCTGTGCAAGCAGTGCAAAGTCGATTTCTTCAGCCGCAGCAGCCGAATTCAAATAAGCATGTGAATCATTCACTAATGCAACTGTCATTTCAGATTGCACTCCGCCTTCACTTGTTAGAACATAAGTGAGCCCGATACGACCAGCCGCAGGTGTTGTATTGGTACCAAGCGTGTTTATAAATTCAATGGTGTCTGGTCCTGTAATACTGAATTTTGAAAATACGGACAAGTCTGCTAATGCAACCGCATTGGTAGCAGTATTGATTTCTTCTTTTACTGCATCAAACCAGTCTGCGCGACGAAACGTGTCTACTGCTTGGCGCGGTACTGCATTTGCACCCGAATTTCCATTGGTTGCATATTTGCGATCAAACCAGTTAGGCCGCTCTTTACCGTAAGCGACTCCCATTACAGCGCCACGCTCAAGCATTAGCTCATGCAACGGTGAGACTCGAATGTTTCTGCCAGCAGCGCGTTCTTCAAAAGGGTAGTGCACACCAAACTGCAAACCAAAACACTCCACTGCTTTTTCAACGCGGTAGTTACGATCAGCCCATTTTCCGAACCGACGACTGTCGATAGCGAGTGCATCCATAGGTGGTGCGCCATGTGTCATCCAGTAGGCGAGAAACTTGCCGGCCCCGCCACCTTCCATAACGCCCATAGATGAGCCGGTTAAACACCAGGCGTTGCTTAAACCTGCAGTAGGTCCTATTAGCGGATTAGCATCAGGCGTGAATGTAATTGGCCCATTAATAACCTTCTTGATTCCACCTTCTGCAAGCATCGGTACGCGGGCTAAAGCAGCTTCAATAATAGGTTCAACTCGATCAAGATCTGCTGGAAAGAGATCTGCGCCAAATTCTGGTGGGACTTTATCGACGGACCATACTTCTGCCTGCTTCTCATATGGACCAAGTATTAATCCTTGTCTTTCCTGACGAACATACCAGCTTTCTTCTGGGTCACGAATAATGGGTAGTTCCGGTAATTGCTGTTTTTGACGGTCCTTGATTGCTGGAATGTCTTCTGTTACGAGGTATTGATGTAAGACAGGTACAGATGGGATGTTCATGCCCATCATTTGGCCAACTTCAAAACCCCAAGTGCCTGCTGCATTCACAACATGCGTTGTTTGAATTGCGTCTTTTTCTGTTTCAACTATCCAATGTGCCTGTTCATGTCGTATTGCTTTAACGGCCGACTGACGCTGTATACTTGCGCCATGCGTAACTGCCACATTTGCCATAGCATTGGTTGCAAGAGACGGATCAACATGGCCATCATCGGGTTCGTAAATACCACCCAGTAAGCCGTCAAGCCGAGCGTAGGGATACAGTTCAGCTATACGATCCAGCGTTAAGACTTCCAGTGGGTAACCTGTGAATTCAGATAAGCCAGCAACATGTTTGAATTCGTCCATTCGATCAGGATTTCTTGTAATGCGCATGGCGCCAGAACGATGAAATCCACAGCTTAAGCCGGTTTCTTCAGGAAGGATATCGCGATAGAGCCTGACAGATGTTGCACGTAGTTCTTGTACGGTTGCATTGTGCGCAAAGTGCGTACATAAGCCCGCTGCATGCCAGGTTGAACCATGAGTCAGATCATTTTTTTCAAGCAGTAATAGATCTTTCCAGCCTGCTTTGGCCAAATGATAAAGCAGTGATACACCCATAACACCACCGCCAATAATGACAACCTGTGCCTGAATCATGCGCGCATTCTCGCACCGGATGGATCGTACGGTGTCTTGTATAAAACAAAAGCAGGATAACGTTTTCCAGCAACGTCGATTTCAAAGTGACGTTCGACTGTGTCCTTGAGTGGTTCATTGTTTTCAATTTCAATAAAACCAAACGCAAGTGTGGCGCCAGTGCGTACACCTTGAGTGCCGGATGTTGTAAGCCCAACTACTTTCCCATTTTCGATGATAGGCTCATCATGTAATATTAATGGTGCACCTTTTACATTAAATAGGCACAGGCGTTGAGTAATGCCTTGGTCGTGTTGTGTTCGTAATGCGGGTTTACCGATAAATTCCTTTTGCCAATCGACTATAAAACCGAGGCCAGCATGCAGGGGTGACATTGTTGGCCCGATATCATGCCCCCAGTGCCGAAACCCCTTTTCAATACGGCAGCTCTCCAATGCATAGTGGCCCATGGGTTTTGCTCCCGCGGCTATCAATGCATCAAAAACCGTGTGTGCGGATGCATTTGCAATGTTTAGCTCCCACCCCAGCTCACCAATATAGCTCAGTCGAGATGCTCGTACTATATGGCCGCTCAAGGTGATATCGCGCACTGTGCCAAAGTCAAACTGGTGCAGATCATCATCTGTTATTGCTGAGAGCAGCGTACGCGAGCCTCCACCCATAACACCTATTACCGATTCGTCTTCGCTTACATCGGAAATGGTGCATGTAAACTCGTTTAAGTTGATGTGTGATTTTCTAAGCCATGAAAGATCTCGCCAGCGAGTAGCTGCACCGGATGTTATCCGAAAATGATCTTGACTTAGCCGACTGACAGTGACATCAGCTTCAATACCCGCTTTATTATTTAAAAATTGTGTGTACGTAATAGTTCCAACGGCAACATCCATATTGCTGCAGGCAAGTTGTTGTATAAAAGCGAGTGAATCGGTACCTGTCACATCAAATTTGGAAAACGCAGTGAGATCCAGCAAGGCAGTGTCATGCTTTAAATAGCTTGCTTCACGCTCGGCTATTGATTGCCAGTGTTGTTTACCTACAGAGTAGGGTAGAGATTGTTCCGATGCATTGACTGCATACCATAGTCCACGTTCCCAACCCGCGGTTAAACCAAAAACGGCACCCGCAGATTGCCACTTATCATGCAATGGGGACGTGCGTAAGCCGCGCCCCGCAACAGGTTGTTTAAATGGCCAGTGTAAGTCGAACTGGTCAGATACGGCTTCGCGCATACGCTCCGCCATGTGAGCATCAGTGGCAGTCATTGGATCAACCCGTGCGACATCGACTTCCCATAAGTCAATAGTCGGTGCACCTTGAATTATCCAGTCCGCCAGTACTCTACCAACACCAGCTGACGACATAACTCCGACAGAATTCATACCGGCTGCCACAAACAGTCCGCTCACGCTAGGTGCTTCACCGATGAGAGGTTTGGTGTCCATGGTAAAACTCTCGGGACCGTTCATAAAATGCTGTATGCCGGCTGATTCAAGTTGAGGAAACAGCGACAATGCAGATGCCATAAAAGGGGAGAACTGTCCCCAGTCTTCAGCAAGTTCTAAAAACGCAACATTGCCGTTGGACCCAAACGCATCCCAGCACTTGGCGTTGGCTTCGAATCCGCCGAGTACCAGCTTTCCGCCAGCATCTCCCTTTATGTAAATGCCCGTATCAAGGTCGCGAATAACCGGAAATGGATCTGGGATGGCATCCAGTGGCTCAGTAACAACATACATATGCTCAACTGCCTGCAATGGCAAATCCAAGCCAGCTTGCTGTGCCAGGGGTTTAGACCAGGCGCCACAACAGAGCGCAACCTGGCTTGTATTGATGATGCTGCCATCTTGTAGCTCAACACCTTCTACCTTGTTGCTAGCCGTGATAATTTTAGCGACCGCTGTATTCTCTCGAATGTCGACGCCACGAGTTCGAGCGGCACGCGCATAGACGTTGCACAAATCAACTGGGTTAACGTTGGCATCTTCTCCAACATACATTGATCCACAGTGATCAGCCAGATCTAAAAAGGGCAATGCGCTTTGCGTTTGGTCGATAGACTCTATATGCACCGATAATCCAAAGTGTGTGCCCAGTGCGGCGATGCGATGCAGTTCGTCCATGCGCTCAGCCTTGCGTGCAAGCCAGTATCCACCGGTTAGCTTGTAACCAGTACTTTGCTTGAAAGTCTTTTCCAATTGTGGAAATAGTTCCCCGGCGTACATGGCAAGCTGTGTCATATTGGGAGTGGCTCGCAAGGGGCCAACAATACCTGCCGCGTGCCAGCTGGTGCCAGAGGCCAATTGATTCCGCTCCAGCAGTACAACGTTTTTATGCCCTTGCTGTGCCAGATGATAAGCAACACTAAGACCGACTGCACCACCGCCAATGACTACGATCGGTTCCATCAAAAATAATCCTGATCCGGTTTTTCTGATTTACGCTGATTTATGTAATGCTGTAAATGCTCGTCAATGGCAGGATCGAGTGATGGGTCTTCATAGTTATCAAGGTGTTTACGCCACAAGGTTTTGGCTCGTTGTGCAGTGTCCAACTTTCCTTCTGCTGACCATTGTTCGAATGAATTATTATCAGGTGTACTTGGTCTGAACAATGCGCTAAGAAAATTTAACTGCGTATGTTGTGCACCCAAAAAATGCTGGCCTGGTCCTGTAGCGGCAATGGCATCCATTGCTTGTGCGTTTTCAGATAAATCTATACCCTCAAAAAAGCGTGCTAATTTACCGCATAGGTCAGCATCGATCATGGTTTTTTCATAGCTGGTGACAAGTCCACCTTCAAGCCAGCCTGTAGCATGATTAATTAAATTAGCACCAGCGAACATGGACATCAATAAACCCCATGTGGCTTCTTGCTGTGATTGTGCGTCTGGCAATTTGGAAGCTGACAAGGTGCCGACTGTATGCAATGGCACTCCAAGCCGTCGTGCAAGTTGTCCTGCGCATAAAACCATTTGGCCGGCCTCTGGTGATCCAAACGTTGGAGCGCCGGATTGCATAGACATGGTTGAGGCAAAGCTCCCCATTAAGCATGGAGCACCTGGTTTTATAAGTTGCACCAGTGCAAGGCACGCCATGGTTTCTGCTAAAACTTGCGCTAAGGTGCCAGCAACTGTGCATGGACTCATTGCGCCTGTTAATACCCAAGGTGTACATGCAACCGGTTGCGCGGCACGTGCATAGGTTTTAAGTGCACCTGACATATTGGCATCCATCACCAATGGGGCATTGGTGTTGGATACACAGTAAAGCACGGCGTTTTGTGCCATGTAATCCTTGCCAAAGACTATCTCGGCCATATCGATAGCATGTCCAGCTCTTTCAGCGCCGATAAACGCGCCCATAAATGCGCGATCAGACCACCGAATATGCGCGTATAACATATCCAGGTGGCGTTTGTTTGCGGGTAGATCAATGGGCTCGCACACCACGCCACCTGAATGGTGAAGCCAGGGAATGGTGTGGTGTAGTTTTACCAGCTCTTTAAAGTTGTCGTAGGTTGCATAGCGTCGGCCCTTTTCAATATCGTGAACAAACGGCGGCCCCCAGGAGGGGCATAGCACGGTTGCGTTGCCACCGAGCTGTACGGATTTTTCAGGATTGCGGGCGTGTTGTACAAAGGTCTCTGGAGCCGTGGCCTGTATGGTTTTGCGGCAAAACCCTGGTTCGAATCTGACGCGGCTACCTTGCACATCGCAGCCTGCGTTTTCAAAGATCGATAAAATCTCAGGATCATCATGAAATTCCATACCAACATCATGCAATATACCATCGGCGTTTTCTTCGATTAGACATAAGCCTTCTTCGCCGAGTATATTAAAGGTCGCCATGTTGCGGACAATATAGGGTGACGAGCGTTGTTCGCTGCCAGCCTGGCGCAAACGCCCCTGTTTTGTTCGGCTTTTGCTGGAACGACTCTTAGTTGGCTTGTGCTTATTCGCCTGCTGCTGATTTGATTGACATAGTTGTGCTCGGTTTTTATTGGAACGATCTGATTGTGAACGGCTTTGCTGCGATTGATCTAGCCGTTTTTGATCGCGCTGCGATTGAGCCTGCTGTATTGGATCATGTTGCATTGGATCATGTTGTGATTGGTCCGGTTGTGATTGGTCTTGAGGCGATTGGTCTTGTTGTGAATGGTCTTGTTGTGAATGGTCTTGTTGCGCTGCGCTTCCAGGCTGCGGCGAGCCTTTGCGTTTGAGCTGTTTGCTGTTTTTTTGCTTTTCAGATTTCATCGGTACAGGTTTAAAGCACTATGTCATACCCAATTATCGTACTTTGGTCGCACCCACGCTCAATGTCAACTACGTTAGAGCGAGTAATGCGGGCGAGGGAGGATGTCAGCTGTTTTCATGAGCCGTTTATGTATTACTACTACAAACAACTAGGTATAAGAACGATGCCACATTTTGATGCTGAAGATGACCATCCGCGAGAATACGAAGCCATCTGGGCGATGTTGCAAAAGCAGGCACTAAAATCCCCAGTGTTTGTAAAAGACATGAGCTATTACATCTATCAAAAAGTATTGTCTGATGAATCCTTGTGTAAACAATTAACCAATACGTTCTTAATCCGCAACCCACTGAAGTCCATTATCTCTTACCACAAGCTAGATGCTGCTTTATCACTGGAAGAGATAGGCCTGGATGCGCAGTGGAATCTTTATCATGGCCTTGAGGAAAAAATGGGTGTAGAGTCTGTCGTGATCGAAGCAGAATCGGTGCAGGAAAACCCGGAAAAGATGCTCCAGTGGTTTTGTAACAGCATTGGTTTGAAGTATAAATCGCAGGCGCTTAAATGGGAAAATACAGCAATACCGAAAGCATGGGAAAGTGTGCAAACCTGGCATGCTGAGATTAGCAACAGCACGTCGATAAAAAGGCCGGAATATTCAACAGATGCAGAGTTGGAGCAACAGTTCATAGACTATGCAAAATCTGCGAAAGCGCCACAGTTGATTGATTACCTACATTATCATCGCAAGTACTATGATTTACTAAAGTCTGTTGCAAGGACACAACAGCAATCGCGAAAGTAAATGACAGCTAACGTTATTTTAGTTATCGGTTTAACTTACTATGTATATTTTTGGGCATTAAACGCATTTGATTTGCGCTATTGGGCATTTATCGTCATAAACAATGTTTATTAGCACAAACTAAAATCTACCTACATAAACATTGTCTAAAAACTTCGTTTGTTTTAATCGCGTTCAGAATCTGCATCAGCCATGCGCTCATCAGTATAACGATTGCCAATAACTGTATTTTCATTAATTAAGCTGTCAAGCTGTGCGACTGTTTCATCTGACAATACAATTTCTGAGGCACCCGCGTTTTCTTTCATGTATTCGATATGTTTTGTGCCCGGGATAGGAACACCAGGCTGACGATGTAACAACCAGGCAATAGCAAGCTGCGCCATAGAGCAGTTATGTTGTTCTGCAATTTCAGCGAAGGGTTTTAACAGTTCGCTGTTTTTGCGAAACGCCTCTGGTTCAAAACGAGGCCTTGCGATGCTCAGACGTAAATCTCCCTTATCACAGTTATTGACATCTTTTGCAGCGCCGGTTAAAAAAGCGCGGCCCAATGGTGAGAAGGGAACAAATGCAACACCCAACTCTTCACATACGTCGAGTATGCCGCGTTCAGGCGTTCTTGACCATAAAGAATATTCTGATTGAAGTGCTGCAATGGGGTGAATTTTATGCGCGCGGCGCAGGTTCTCACAGCACACTTCGGATAAGCCTATCTCTTTTACTTTTCCATCTTTAACCAACTTTGAGAGTGCTTCAGTGCTTTCTTCTATGGGAATATTTGGATCAACTCGATGCAGGTAGTAAAGGTCAATGACATCAGTGCGCAGGCGCTTTAAGCTATCTTCACAACTTTTTAGAATGCCTGCGGGGTCGCCATTAATGCCTTCGCGTGACAGGCCGCACTTGGTGGCAAGGACATACTCATTGCGCCTTGATGAAATGGCATTGCCGATTAGTTCTTCGTTATGACCAGAGCCATAGACTTGCGCGGTATCTAAAAAAGTATACCCAACATCAATTGCCTGGTTGAGTAACTTCGCTGATTCTGCATCGTCGGCCTTGCCATAGCCCATTGACATATTCATGCAGCCTAATCCAATTTCGGATACGGTAAGTGATTTTATAGAGCGTGTTTTCATTAAATTGACCTTTGCTGCATTATTTCGAGATGTTTACTTAGTGGTAAAAGCTAAGCATCTCTGTGATAAAGGGCATTATACAAATGATCTGGCGATAGGGCGAGACAATGTTGACTCTTTCTTAACGATGGTACTGGTAATTAGGTGGGTTACGCATTGTGCGTGAAATAAACTGATTTCGGGTTACTGAAGCAATAGGTTTCAATTCCGTCTACTGCTGTATTATATTAATCATATTCTCTGTGTGGCTAGTGGCCAGCGCTACTGCTTGGTCACTTTATTAGCCATTCAACAATAAATAGTTAATCGAAATATGAAAAAATCAGTTGTGATTACAGGGGGTACTCGTGGCATTGGCGCTGCTGTGGCTGATGTCTTATCTGCAGCGGGTTGGCGGGTAATCGCAGCAAGCAATTCAGCAGAAGAAATTGCTAATTTCAGAGGGTCTGCTGATATAGATGCCAGGCTTTTGAATGTGACAGACGATAAATCTGTAAACGCCCTGGTTAATTCAATGGATAAACTGGATGCATTGGTTAATTGTGCTGGTATTTTGCAACGTGGAGAAGAATACGACTTAGCCGTATTTCAAAAAGTGGTTGAAGTTAATTTAATTGGCACTATGCGTTGTTGTGTTGCAGCGCAGCCCTTGTTAGCAGAATCCAAGGGCTGTATTGTCAACACAGCATCTATGCTCAGTACATTTGGTGGGCCGCTAGTACCGGCATATTCTGCATCGAAAGGGGGAGTTGCGCAGTTAACCAAGTCGCTTGCGGGTAAATGGGCTGATGATGGTATTCGTGTTAATGCTGTTGCCCCTGGCTGGATCGAAACAGAAATGACACAAGGATTAAGAGACGCTACAGAGCGCAGTGAAGCAATCCTTGGGCGCACACCGATGAAACGTTGGGGAAAGGCTGAAGAAGTTGCTAATGTGGTCAAATGGTTATTGTCAGATGATGCGAGCTTTGTTACTGGTTCGATTTATCCTGTAGATGGCGGTTATAAGGCGCTATAGTAAGCAAGAACAAATACACACCGACTTTTAAGGCTGGTACGTATACCGGATAGAGCAAGTTGACACAAGCACAAGCATTAAGGCTGGTACATGCACCAGGCAGGTCGTATTGGCCTAAGCACTATTGCAATGGCTGGAGCAAGTACTGCCGCGAAGGCTTATATCATCAACAGGGAAAAGCACAGGCACAAGGGAAATTATGAGCAAGAAAGAGAATAAAGAATATAACGAAGGTACGCCCTATCAATTACCTTTTCCTAAAGATGCTCAAGAGGAAATCGTTATTCCTAATGCCATCCCTGAGGATGATCGCTTGTGGGTGCCGCAAGCAGAGAATGTCTGGTTAAGGCCACTGTGTCTTAATCGGTCACAAGGCTATTGGACTAATCTGTTAAAAGTCACCAAATCGGGCGTCTTGTCTCGGCACAGGCATCCGCAGCCAGTGCATGGCTGGGTGCTTAAAGGTCGTTGGCATTATCTTGAACATGAATGGATGGCAGAGGCGGGTTCGTATGTGTATGAGCCGCCAGGGGAAACGCATACCCTGGTTGTGCCTGAAGGTGTTGATGAGATGATTACCTATTTCCAAGTCAATGGCGTGATGTGTTATGTGGACCCTTGGGGTGAGGTGTTGGGCTATGAAGATGTCTTCACCAAGATCGACATGTGTCGAGCGCATTACACCGCAGTTGGTCTGGGCGAGGACTATGTGGATCAGTTTATTCGCTAGTACCGATTTTACAAGAACTGACTCCGCAAGATCTAACACTACAAGAACCAACTCTACAAGAGCTAATTCCAAAAGCGCTATTTTTATTAAGCGCTGAATCGGCAATAACCAACTCTGCAGGGCTTATCCCTGCAGGACCCTCTCTGCAGCGTTAGTCTTTGCGTGGCTCGATCCTGCTAGAGTTAACCGGTATTGGTCGTAAATGCGATAGCTGCAAACGCTTACTGATAATAAGCTCGTCCAGTTCGATTTACGAATATGTTCAAGAGCACAGCCAATGAGCGATAACTCAGTTAGCGATTTCGGATTTGGTACTCAGATCAGAAAATCACCTTATTTTGATGCCACAGTTCGCTGGGGTGCTAGAGACTTTTCTGTTTATAACCACATGTATATTCCGCGAGATTTTGGTGATCCGGTACAGAATTTTTGGAACCTCGTTAATACCGCCATACTGTGCGATGTTGCAGTAGAACGTCAGGTCGAAATCACAGGTCCGGATGCGGCGCAATTTACGCAACTACTGACGCCGCGAGATTTAACCAACTGCGCTGTAGGGCAGTGCAAGTATGTGTTAATTACAAATGCAGCCGGCGGAATACTCAATGACCCGATTCTGCTGCGTTTGGCTGAAAATCATTTCTGGTTATCACTGGCAGACAATGATGTCTTGTTGTGGGCGCAAGGTGTAGCCGTTAACTCAGGCATGGATGTCACTATAAGCGAGCCCGATGTATCACCACTTCAATTGCAAGGTCCAAACTCAGGGGAGGTGATGAAAGAATTGTTTGGTGAGTCCATCCGTGATTTACGCTACTACTGGTTGGAAGAAAAAACGCTCGATGGTATTCCCTTAGTTGTCTCTCGTACAGGCTGGTCCAGTGAGCTTGGTTATGAGCTTTTTTTGCGTGATGGTTCGCAAGGTGATGAGCTTTGGGAGAAGATCATGCAGGCTGGGGAAGCACATGGATTGTGTGCAGGGCATACGTCATCCATTCGTCGTATAGAAGGTGGCATGTTGTCCTACCATGCCGATATGGACATGTATACAAATCCGTTTGAGCTAGGCCTTGATCGACTTATCGATCTTGATGCGGATATTGAATTTATTGGTAAAGCGGCTTTACAGAAAATAAAACAAACGGGTATTAAACGTAAGCAGGTTGGCCTTGAAATTTCAGGTGAGCCGTTGGTCGGCTCGAATACCACCTTCTGGCCTGTTTTATCTAATAATGTTGAAGTCGGCACTGTGACGTCGGCAATTTATTCTCCGCGTATTAAACGCAACATCGCATTGGCAATGGTGAAGACGGAAGCTGCCGCTGTGGGTAATCAGCTTGATGTTAATCTGCCAGCTGGTACTGCTACCGCCACTGTTGTAGAAAAGCCATTCCACGACCCCAAGAAACGATTGACTACTGGCACCTGATTTTCTGGTGCTTTGCCCTGCACCAGAAGGCGTGTTCCTGGCATTACATTTTTACTGGCACATCGTTTTTCGTTCATTTCCATCCTACTTTATTCACAGGATTAGCAGCTTAGCTTTGCTGAACTTACCCGAATACTTGGTGTCAATTCTTGACTAGGTAAAGAA
>CALHRQ010000292.1 GCA_938038175.1 uncultured Granulosicoccaceae bacterium
GTTGTTGCTGACATTGTTGAGCAACCCTCCAGGCGGTTTCCACCGGTGGGTAAAATAGTTGAAGTACTGGGCAAACACATGCAGGCCGGAATGGAAATCGACATGTCATTGCGCAGTCACGATATCCCGTTTGAGTGGCCAGAGGAAGTTGAAGTACAAGCTGCCGAATTTTCAGCACAAGTGCTGCATGATGATATGCTCGGTCGAAAAGACATTACACGCATTCCATTGGTGACTATTGATGGTGAAGATGCAAGAGATTTTGATGACGCCGTGTATTGTGAGCGCACTGAAAGTGGATGGCGTTTGTTGGTTGCGATCGCAGATGTAGCGCACTACGTTGTGCCAGGTTCACCACTGGACGAGGAAGCTGAAAAACGCGGTACTTCTGTTTATTTTCCTGGGCGTGTTGTACCGATGTTGCCTGAGGTATTGTCAAACGGACTGTGTTCTATAAACCCCAAAGTAGAGCGGCTCTGCATGCTGTGTGAGATGACGCTCGACAGTTCTGGTTCGATCAGGCGCGCGCGCTTTTTTAACGCTGTCATGCTCTCACATGCGCGTCTTACCTATAACAAGGTTAACGAGATTTTAACTGATGCCTCTTCAAGCTTACGCGATGAGTATGAGGCTGTCGTGCCACATCTTGAGTCTTTGCATGAGCTTTACAAAATCCTTAAAAAGAATCGAAACCGACGTGGCGTCATCGACTTTGAATCAACAGAAACGCGCATTGTTTTTGATGATCAAAAGAAAATAAGTGAGCTTGTGCCTGTTGTAAGAAACGATGCGCATAAGCTAATAGAAGAGTGCATGATTCTGGCAAATGTTGCTGCGGCAGGTTTTCTTGAACAACACACCATACCTGGATTGTTCCGGGTGCATTATGGCCCTAAGGCTGACAGGCTAGAAGATCTGCGTGCTTTCTTATCGCTAAGAGGGCTTTCATTAGGTGGTGGTGATAGCCCGACCGCATTGGACTATGCATCGTTAAGTACGCAAATTGCAGACAGACCCGATCGTTCGGTTATTTCCACTGTGATGTTGCGTTCAATGCAGCAAGCAACATATCAGCCTCGCAATGATGGGCATTTTGGACTTGCATTAACGCAGTATGCACACTTTACATCCCCAATAAGACGCTATCCTGATTTACTGGTTCATCGTGCAATCAAGCACATTCTTAAACGCGAAAGCATTATCAATTATTATTATTCGCGTGAACGTATGGCATCACTGGGTGAGAGCTGTTCGTACACTGAAAGGCGTGCAGAAGAAGCCAGTAGAGATGTGCTTAGCTGGCTTAAGTGCGAGTACATGCAAGATCACATTGGAACTGAATACGATGGTGTGATCACATCGGTTGCCTCCTTTGGTTTGTTTATAGAGCTAAGTGATATTCATGTCGAAGGCTTGTTGCACGTTACCTCCCTATCGCGTGATTATTATCGTTATGATCAAGCTGCTCAGGCCATGGTGGGCGAGAAAACCGGGCGGCAATATCGTCTGGGAGAGCCGATAAGAGTGCGAGTAGAGGCGGTAAATCTGGAAGAGCGCAAAATTGACTTCAGTGAAATTGATACGGGTAGGCGCTCCTATGCACCGCAGTTGCAATCACGTGTTGGTAAGCAAAGTGACCCGGTGGCGAGCCCGCAGCGGGAGCTATTATTGGGTGATGAGGCAACTGAAGAAGAAGTTAACGCCAACACCTTGAGGTTGAAAAACGGCAAGGGCCGAAAGATTGCGACGCGCGCGCCCGCGGTTATGGTCACTTCGAAATCGTCAAATGGCTCTACTGTGGGTAAAGGCAAGCCTGAAATAAAAGTTAAGAAAAAGAAAGCCAAGTTGGTTGAGCTTGATGCCGAAACGGGTATGGCTGAATCTTCCATGGAAGATGGGCGGGATGCGATCGATGACTCTGCTGACAGGAACAGTGTTGCCAGTAAAAGTGTCTCCAGCAAATGCGTCGATAGCAAAAGCGAGGACGCATCGTCTGCTGATATTTCCGA
This sequence comes from uncultured Granulosicoccaceae bacterium, assembly GCA_938038175.1. Classification (GTDB taxonomy): domain Bacteria; phylum Pseudomonadota; class Gammaproteobacteria; order Granulosicoccales; family Granulosicoccaceae; genus Granulosicoccus. The sequence continues at coordinate 2,010 of CALHRQ010000292.1, forward strand.
TATTCAGGCTGAGGCTAAAAAACGGGCGCGCAAAACTGCAATAGACAAAAGTACTCATAACAAAGATAAGCAGGCTAAAGCCGGCAAAGGCTCGGAAAACACTAAAAAGAAAGCAAAATCTGACACAAGCGCGAAGAAGAAATCCAAGGCTGACTCAAAGAAAAAAGCCAAAACAAAAGCGAAAGCTGTTGCAAAAGTGAGTGCAAAGAAAAAAGCCAGGCTCAGCTCGGAACCAAGTGCAAAGAAAAAAATCAAGGCAAAGGTCAGTACAAAGAAAAAAACCAAAGCTGCTGCCAAGAAAACCGCCAAAGCCGGGGCCACAAAAAAATCCACAGCCAAAGTTGCTGCCAAAAAAGCCGCCAAAGCCAGCGCCAGTAAAGAAGCGCACTCCAAGTTAAGCAGCAAGAAAAAAGCAACGGCAAAGTCAGCGGCTAAAGCGACTGCCAAGTCCAAGGTCAGTGCCAAGAAAAAAGCCAGGCTCGCAACAAAGAAAAAAGCTAAAGCCAAAACCAAAACCAAAACCACTATAAAATCCACCGCAAAGAAAAAGTCCAGGGCCAGCGCTAAGAAAAAATCCAAAGCAAAGGCGAAATCCAGTGCAGGTTAGTCAAGTGGATGATTCGCATTGGCCGACTGACGCTAGGGGTGAAACTGACATCAGGCTGATAGGGTGTGTTGGGTGCTACAGGCCCAAATCATCAAGTACAGCGCAATATAAGCGGACCATCGGGTTGTTCGCACCATGAGTGAAAAGCCGTTGGCGCTTGTGGGTGGCATGCACGCAGTAAGAGCGCTGTTAAAATCCAATGCAGGTGGTACGCGCCGTCTCATGGTTTTACGTGGACGCCATGATCAACGCATGCGTGCGGTGCTAGATTTGGCAAAGCGAGCAGAAATCGATGTGACCGAAATGGCACGTCGTGAGCTGGATGAGCTGTCCGGCGATATAGAACATCAAGGTGTTCTGGCTGAGTACGTCGGCAAAACTGCAGGTAATGAACAGGCACTATTGAAACACATTGCCACACTCGCCGAGCCTGCGTTGATTTTGGTGTTGGACGGTATTCAGGACCCACATAATTTTGGTGCTTGTCTGCGAAGTGCAGATGCGGCGGGTGTGCATGCGGTCGTAGTGCCAATCGACAACAGCGTTGGGGTTACGCCGGTAGTCCGTAAAGTGGCCTGCGGTGCAGCAGAAACGGTCAATCTGTTTCAGGTGACCAATCTGCAGCGCAGCCTGCGCCAGTTGCAGGAGGCGGGCGTATGGATTTATGGCGCGGCTGGGGAGGCTGAAACCAGTTTGTTTGAGACCGATCTGACAGGGTCTGCCGCTTTGGTTCTGGGTTCGGAGGGACGTGGCCTGCGGCGCCTGACGCGTGAAAACTGCGATGCGCTGTTTGCGATACCGATGCAGGGCTCTGTCGAGAGTCTGAACGTGTCTGTTGCTAATGGCATAACCCTCTTTGAAGCCAGGCGACAACGTTCCAAATCGCTAAGTTATTGAAAGCTAAAGCGCTCTAATCCCCCCATTGATCTGACTGGCACAAGCCTGCAATACATTGTGCTCGCACCAATAGTGCTGTATTATTAGAAGGCTTTGGTACACGGCAATATTGCCATTCACTCCTTGTCCAGCTTGCGCGGCGGGCAAATTCCACGGGAGACAAAATGCGTCATTACGAAATAGTGTTTCTGGTCCATCCGGATCAGAGCGAGCAAGTCCCTGCCATGGTTGAACGTTACTGCGGCATCATTGAAAGCAATGATGGCGTAATACACCGCAAGGAAGACTGGGGACGACGCCAGCTTGCTTACCCAATCAACAAAATCTACAAAGCACATTACACACTGATGAACGTCGAGTGTAATCAAGAAGCGCTAGATGAGCTGAACAGTGCTTTTAAATTCAACGATGCGGTTATTCGCCACATGGTGCTTCAGCAGGATGGGCCGGTTACTGGTGCATCACCGCTGATCAAGAAAGAAGAAACGCGTGGTGATGAAGAACGTCGGGCCAGAAATGCAGACGCTGATGAAGATTCTGCGGTTAGCGATAACAGTGATGCTCCAGGTAAAGACTATGCATCAGCTGACGACGCTGAACCAGCCAGTTAAAACTCATTCATTAGGAGACTGATATGTCACGCTACTTTCGACGTCGCAAGTATTGCCGTTTTACCTCAGAAGGTATTACTCAAATAGACTATAAAGACTTGGAATTACTAAAAGGCTTTGTTACCGAAACGGGCAAGATCGTACCCAGCAGAATCACAGGTACAAAAGCACGTTATCAGCGGCAATTGTCCACGGCTATCAAACGTGCCCGTTACATCGCACTGTTGCCATACACTGACCAACACTAAAAGGGTTAGCGTGAGTGAGTCTGACCGCATTTGGGCGGGCTCTCAAAAACGCTATGTATAGTCGCCTATGTTGTTGGGTATTGCTCGAATTGCAGAGCTAGGTCAATGGATGGCGGCTGGTGCGGCTGCGATTCTTTTATACATCGCGGTGCTGTTTTTTGAACAGATATTAGTGTTTGGCTTGCTGGTTACGCCAATCGCTTTAGTGCTTAGTGGCGCTGTTGTTGGTTTTGTGTTGTTGCAACATGGCGAGCGGGCAGCACTGCAGGTGGTTGCGATTGCTGCACTGATTGTTGCTGCTCTTGCCTTTTTTGCAGGTTTTTTGAGCGCCAGAGTGTTAATGATGATGCTGGTTGCATGGGGTGGAGCGCTTTTAGTGAGTGCTACCTTAAGGCGCAGCGTCAGTCTCAACATGGCAGTGCTTGCTGCTGTACCGTTATCGGTCCTCGCGGCGGTTGTGTCGGTTCTGTACCAAGAGCCATTGCAACGTTATTGGGAGACGGCATTACTCAAGTTGGTGGGGCCTGTTTCTGATGTGCAAAGAGACATGTTGCCTGAGGGCGAGTTCGATAAGTTGATCGAGAGTATGTCGACCTTACTGGCAGCATCGGTTGGGAATTGGGTTGTTGTCATTATCGTGTGTGGTTTATTTCTCGCACGTTCGTGGCAAGCAAAATTGTTTAATCCTGGTGGCTTTCAGCAGGAGTTTCATCGTCTGCAGCTTGGCAAGCAGGCGGCGATTGTTGCAGCTGTCTCATTATTGCTTGCAATGCTACTGAAAAGCGCACTTTGGATTGCTCTGGCATCCGTGCTGATGTTTGTGTTTTTTCTGCAAGGCCTGTCAGTGTTGCATTGGTTGGTCAAACAGCGTGGCATGAATAAAGGCTGGCTGATAGGGCTTTATATTTTAATACTTCTGCCACAAACCGTTTTGATGGTAGGGGCGCTGGGTGTAGCGGAAAATCTAGTCCGGCTACGCAGGCTTTAGATTACGTATCGGGGATACACATGCAAGTTATTCTTCTGGAAAAAATTGAAAACGTTGGCAGTCTTGGCGATCTTGTTGATGTTAAATCCGGCTTTGCCAGAAACTTTCTGCTTCCGCAGGGCAAGGCGGAGATGGCCACTAAAGATAACGTTGAAGCGTTTCAACAGCGTCGGGCCGAGCTTGAAAAACAACAAGCGGAAGCCTTGAGTGCAGCACAAGCCCGTGCATCCAAACTCGAAGGTACAAAGGTTACCATCACCTCTCGCAGTGGTACCGAAGGTAAGCTCTTTGGTTCTGTTGGTACTGAAGAGATCCGCGCTGCAATAGAAGCAGCTGGCACTGCAGTAGAGAAAAAAGAAATTCGCCTGCCAGATGGCCCTCTGCGTATTGTCGGTGAGCATCCTGTGTCTCTGCACCTGCACTCCGATGTGGATGTTGAGGTGATGGTTGATGTGGTTGGTGAAGATTCTGACTAAAAGCGGTTTTAGGCTTTGCCGGTGCTTTTTGAGAAGCCGTTGTTTGGAAACCGTTACTTGGTAAACCGTTACTTGGTAAACCGTTACATTGGCGGCATTTTCGTTTACGGTTTCAGTTTGTAATTCGTCGGTTAATGTCTTTCCTGCCAGTTAAAGCACTTTTACTGGCAGTGCCAAAATAGCTTGTTTCCGCATCTAGAACGCTTATTGAGCGTATTTTGGGCACTGGTAGAACGCAGTTTGAACGTCGACTGTTTTTTGAGTGCCCAACTGTTTTGAACAAATTTTTAACGTCGTGGTTTATTTTTAACGTCGTGGTTTAACTGAATTCTGTCTAGCTGCGTGATTCCAGCCGTTGAATGGCTGGCGGTGTCCTGTCTATTCATGAAATTGCCTGCGGTTTCATTGTTTAGCCCGTGTCAATGCCTGCCATGTAATGTCTAGCCATGTAAATTCAGTTGCAACTCAGCTTTAACATTTCTTTGTGGAAGTAATTCTGGCTCGTGGTCGGTGAGTCCTGATAAGCTAAACCTCTATCATTGATCGGGTCCTTCGACAGCATCACATGGCCTTAACACCAGACGATTACACACAAGACTATGCGCTCGATTTTGCATCGACCGCCCAAATAGCAGAGCAGCTAAGTGCCGCAAGAATGCCTCCGCATTCTATCGAAGCGGAACAGGCCATGCTCGGGTGCCTGATGCTCGATGCCGGTGGTTTTGACAAAATATCAGACTTGGTTACTGAGTCTGATTTTTACCAATACAATCACCGTCTGATTTTCCGCGCAATTAATAATCTGGTTGGTGATAGCTCACCGTCTGATGTGGTTACTGTCTCTGGTTGGCTCGATCAGCTTGGCTTACTTGAGGATGCCAATGGCGTTCACTATATCGGTGCGCTCTCACAGGAAACGCCAAGTGTTGCCAATATAAAAACCTATGCTGAAATTGTGCGGGAGCGTTCTGTACTGCGCCAGCTTATCGGGGTTGCCAATGAAATCGCAGACAGCGCCTTTGAAAGTGAAGGTCGTACCAGTAAAGAGCTGCTTGATTTTGCAGAGTCAAAAGTGTTTGCAATCGCCGATCAAACTGGTAGAACCGGCAGTGGCGGTTTCAGTAATATCAAAACAGTGCTCAGCGATGCGGTTGAGCGAATTAATTTTCTGTTTGAGTCTGATGCAGCAATTACCGGCTTGTCTACCGGTTTTGACGAGCTGGATGAAAAAACCAGCGGATTGCAAGCATCGGATTTAATCATTGTCGCGGGCCGTCCTTCAATGGGGAAAACCACTTTTGCAATGAATCTTGCAGAGAACGCCGCGCTTACAGCTGATGCCCCCGTTGCTGTTTTTAGTATGGAAATGCCTGCCGAGCAATTGGGCATGAGAATGATTTCATCTTTGGGCCGGGTAGAGCTGCAAAAACTGCGTACTGGCAATTTGGCAGAGCAGGATTGGCCGCGAGTAACTTCTGCCATTACCTTGCTCAATCAAAAGAGAAACCTGTTTATTGACGACACCCCTGCACTAACTCCAAACGACTTACGCGCACGTTGTAGAAGGCTTGCTCGTGAGCATGGTATCAGCCTCATCGTGATCGACTATTTGCAGCTGATGCAAGTGGCAGGCGGTGGCGAAAACCGTGCCACCGAAATATCTGAAATTTCCCGCTCGCTGAAGGCTTTGGCAAAAGAACTGTCTGTACCCATTGTGGCACTGTCGCAGTTAAATCGAAGCCTTGAGCAGCGGCCAGACAAGCGCCCGGTCATGTCAGATCTGCGTGAGTCGGGTGCGATTGAACAAGACGCTGATGTGATCATCTTTATATACCGAGACGAAGTCTATAACCCAGAAGATGAAGAGAGTAAAGGCAAGGCAGAAATCCTCATTCGTAAACAACGAAACGGTCCTATTGGCTCTGTGATGCTGACCTTTTTAGGTCGATTTACCCGCTTCGAAAATTATTCGCCAGAAGTGTTCTCTGGCGAATTCAGTTAATCCGAAAGTATGCAGTCCTCTAGAGGCCACAATGGACATACGTGCCCGATCAGTTGAACTGACAATTTCATTATCCGCTTTAAGGCATAACTTCTTGCAAGCAAAACGGGCTGCTAATGGTCAAAAGATCATGGCGGTGGTTAAGGCTGATGCCTATGGGCACGGTGCGGTTGAAGTTGCCAAAGCGCTGTCGACTTCAGATAATCGAACAGGAACCAATGCAGTTGCGGATGCTTTTGCTGTTGTTTGCCTTGCAGAAGCGATTGTGTTGCGTGAAGCGGGCATTCAGCAGCCCATCCTGATTTTGCAAGGGCCGACATCAGTAGAAGAGTGCAGAGCCGCAGCGCAGTTGCATTTGTGGCCGGTTATACACGATCTATCGCAGCTAAAAATGTTCGCTGCCACCGCTCAAGCGAAAACCCTGCAAGCCTGGTTAAAGGTTGACACTGGCATGGGGCGCCTGGGGTTTAGTTTAAATGATGCTGCGAACATTCTCGCTAGCCCAGGGCATATTAACTGGTTTGGTGTGCTCAGCCACTTAGCCAGCGCCGATGATCTTGACAATCAGTTTACTCTCTCTCAGGCGGATAAATTCAACACCGCGTTCAATTCGGTTGGCCTACAACGTAGCCTTGCAAATTCTGCTGGCGTGATTGGTTGGCCGGCGTGTGCCTCTGATTGGGCAAGACCAGGCATCATGTTGTACGGCTGTAATCCGATTCATTCGGATGAGGCCTTTAGTACGCCTGTATCAACAGGTATTGAACATTCCAAAAAAACCGATGTCTTTGTAAAAACCGAGGCAATTGTTGGCAAGCCAGAACTTAAGTCTGTTATGCAAGCCTGTGCTCCACTCATTTCTCGCAAACGCTTGGAGGCAGGCGCTACAGTGGGTTACGCGCAAACCTATTGTGCTGAGCGTGCGATGGATATTGCGCTGGTTGCTGCAGGTTATGGAGATGGTTTGCCTCGCGTGCTTGACGGTACGGCCAGTGTATTGGTGGGTGGCCATGTTTGCCCCGTGATTGGCCGCGTTTCGATGGATTCAATCGCCATTGATTTGAGCAACGCAGCTGACGCCAAAGTGGGGGATCAAGCTCAACTTTGGGGGCCAGGGCATGAAATCGGGATTTGGGCCAGGGCATCTGGCACCATAGAGTATGAAACAATGACATCCATACGCGGTCATAGGTGCTATATTGACGAATAATCTCTTTGGCAACTAGCAGCACCTTTTCTTATTCTCAGTGCTCCGCTATAAGTAACCTGTACGCAAAACGAAATAACCTTTTTACAAAAAGGTTAACCTTTGTGCCCGGTAACCGACACTCGTGGTGAAGCAGGCGAAGCGGCGCTATCATATTGGACAGCGGCGCATGGTTTGTGTCGGCATTCGCCAACTCGTTTTAGTGTGAAGTTTGCGGCATTTGTAATAGTGACACGCGTATGGGTGGTAGTGGTACGTGATG
>CALHRQ010000293.1 GCA_938038175.1 uncultured Granulosicoccaceae bacterium
ATCTGTGATGTTTATTTACATGCGATCTCCCGTTGGCTGAAGTCCGACGGTGTGGATGCAGCAGCATTCCCCGCTGTGGTTGAGCACACTGAGCAGATGGCACAGCGGCCTTCTGTAAAAGCCGTACTTTCGCAGTATTGATATTTTCGCAGTATCGACGTTTCACCATTTTGAAAACTGAACGCTAGAGCGTAATCGGAGTAAAAAATGTCATTGGCTTTTGGAAGGCATCACCTGGCAATACCTGGCCCATCAGTTATGCCAGATAGGGTGCTGTGTGCAATGCATCGCCCCGCGCCGAATATCTATGCAGGCGAGCTGCCGGAGATTACTGAGCAAATCAAAATTAAACTTAAAGCGCTTGCTCAGTGCAGTGGGGATGTAGCGATCTACATAGGTAATGGTCACTCTGCCTGGGAAGCCAGCATTTGCAATACGTTTAGCCGTGGTGATCGTGCAATGGGGCTTGTTAATGGTCGTTTTGGTTCTGCCTGGTTGCAGATGGCTAACGAATTAGGCGTACAAGGTGAGGCACTGTCGTTTGGTGCAACGTCCTCTGTTGATCCTAAAAAAGTTGAGGAAGCACTTATAGCTGATAAATCACATGAAATTAAGGCTGTGATGACTGTGCAGACAGATACCTCTACAGGAATACGCAACGATATAGAAGCGATTCGCGCTGCGATTGATGCGGCCTCGCATCCTGCGTTGTTAATGGTTGACTGTATTGCATCCTTTGGGTGTGAGCCATTTGATATGGATGCACTGGGTGTGGACCTGATGGTCTGTGCCAGTCAAAAAGGTTTAATGACGCCTCCCGGGCTTAGCTTTATGTATGTCGGCGAAAAATTCTGGGCAGCGCATGCAAAAGCTGATCTGAACACACCTTATTGGAATTGCCAATTGCGAATTCATCCGGATATGTACCCCGACCATTTCTGTGGTACGCCACCAACACACCATTTATACGGTGTACTGGAAGCCTTGACCATGCTAGAAGAAGAAGGCAAAGAAAACGTTTGGAAGCGCCATGATGTATTTGCTGAAGCGGTCTGGGCTGCTGTTGATGCCTGGAGTAAAGCAGGCACAATGCAGTGCAGTGTGGCGGATAAATTTATGCGCTCAACCGCAGTCACAGCGATTAATACAACTGACAGTAAACTTGCCATTCAATTGCGTGACTGGTGTGAATCCGTCGCAGGTGTCACACTGGGTGTAGGGTTAAGCCCAACACCCGAAAGACAGGTCGTTGATAACCTTTTTAGAATTGGGCATATGGGGCATCTTAACCCTCCTATGCTGATGGGTACGCTTGGTACTATTGAAGCTGGGCTCTGTGCGCTGGGTTCTGGACATGGCTCCAGTGCATTAAATGCGGCAGCGGCTGTGATCGCTAAAAGTCAGTAGATGCCTGTACTCTCTATAGTTCTTTTTTTGCTAGTACATCCTTAGAGTCAGTAGGTAGAAGAACACAGTAAAAACCAGTAAGTCGCCTTACTCCAATTAAGGCAAAACGGATGTTTATTAAGTGCAAAATTTGGCAGTTGATGCGATTCAAAATGCGGAGCGTGCTCAAGCCTATGCCGTTATGCTCTAATTACCCCAATACAGTCTGTTTGGATTGTCCACTAAAAGTTTATGTTGAAGCGTTCTGTTATTTGCAATAACAGGAATTCTCTCTACCAAAAGCCCGTCATCGGGTAAATGGCTTTTCATATTGGGGTGTGGCCAGTCGCTACCCCAAAGAACACGGTCTGGAAATCGGCTAACAAGTGCTCGTGCAAAGGGAGCGACATCGTCATAGGGCTCACCTGCCAATGTTAGCCGTTCTGGGCATCCAACTTTTACCCAGAATTTATCGTTCTCAAGCATGTCAGAAAATGTCTTAAACTCTACACTATCAATGCCTTTGGCAATGTCCGGCCGTCCCATATGATCAATCACAACGGTGACTGGTAGCGATGCTAGAAAAGGCGCAAGCTCTTCTCTGTCAGCTTCTTCGAAATACACAACAACATGCCAGCCAAGTTCCGCTATGCGTTGAGCAAGTCTTGTATAAATTGGCTTTGGCGCTGGGTCCACTAAACGTTTCAAGAAATTAAAACGAATACCGCGTACGCCGGCGATATGCAAATCGTTAAGTTCTTTATCGCTGATATCGGATCCAACCACTGCAACACCTCGGCTATTTCCGTTATCGCTAATAAGTGCATCAACCATTGCACGATTGTCTTTACCATGACAGCTGGCTTGAACAATCACGCTGCGCGAAAATCCCAAGTGTTTCCGCAAGGCAAATAATGTTGATTTTGATGCATCTGTAGGTGTGTATTTACGTTCTGGTGCGTAAGGGAATTCGCTGGCAGGACCAAACACATGGCAATGTGCATCGACTGCACCGGCCGGTGGAATGAAAGTGGGCTTACGTGGTGAGGGATGCCATGTTGGCGCATCAACAGGCATATTGTCATGTTGCTTATTCATAGAAATTTATTCATCGAGATTTACTTTCGCAAAAGGCATTCCTGGAAACGCGCCCAAAGAAAGCCATGCATAGAAAGCCGGCCATGGAAAGTTGTTCAAGTGGATATGCTCATGGATACACACGTCCTTCAAATAGTTTTCTTGTGGTGCGCAACATACCTGATCGAGTAATATTGCCTTGTTCGTCAACGCTGAGTACAGTTGGGGTTTCGCCCAGTGGATGCTCTACATTAAGTACTTTTTCAAGCCCGTCAGGGATAGTGGCGATACTCTGCGCAACAGAGTTTTTA
>CALHRQ010000294.1 GCA_938038175.1 uncultured Granulosicoccaceae bacterium
CAAGCCATGGAAGCGGCTTTGCAAGGTGCTGTGTTTGATGAACAAGCGATAAGAGCTGCAAAACAGGCTGTTATTGAAGATTTTCAGCCCATAGATGATGCGCGCGCTAGCGCGGCCTATCGGCAGAATGTAGCTGCCAACCTTCTGCAGCGGTTTTGGCTGGAAATAAGCAGGCCAGATGTAGAAACGCAAGTGATTGATCATGTCTCCGGATAAGGTTTCAATAAGTAAGGCTTCGGTGGCTGAGGCTTCGGCGAGTACTTCCGCATTGGGTAAATCGGTAGCACACGACAGTGCTAAAGCACATGTTACGGGCGCGGCTGAATATGTCGATGATATGCCAGTTACTCATGGTCAGTTACATGTTGCAATTGGTGGCTCTGAAATCGCACATGGCAGTATCGAGCATATCAATCTCGATGATGTATGGCAAAGCGCGGGTGTTGTTGATGTGATGATCGCTTCTGACTTGCCAGCATTGAAAGATATAGGTCCGGTGTTTCCTGGTGATCCCTTGCTGCTTGAGCGGGATATTGAATTTGTAGGCCAGGCCATCTTCGCAGTTGCCGCAACATCCCATCATCTGGCTCGTCAAGCGGTAGCCAAAGCTAAAATTAAATACAAACCCATACCGCCAGTGTTGTCGCTTAAGCGGGCGAAAGACGATGCGTTTTTTGTGCGCCCACCTCACAGAATGCAGCGTGGTCAGGCTGATGCCGCCCTGCACAAAGCAAAGCATCGTCTGCAAGGTTCTATAGAAATCGGTGGGCAGGATCATTTTTACCTTGAAGGCCAGGTTGCTCTGGCAAAGCCTACAGAAAATGGTGGCATAACGCTTTACAGCTCCAATCAAAATCCGACTGAAGCTCAACATTTAATTGCGGGTGTGCTGGGCATTGCAATGCATCAAGTCACTGTCATCACGCGGCGCATGGGTGGTGCTTTTGGTGGTAAAGAGACACAGGCGGCTGGTTGCTGTGCTTTTGCAGCTCTTTTTGCTCGACGCAATAATTGTGCTGTGTCATGCCGTTTGTCGCGTGGTGATGACATGCGGATGACCGGCAAACGTCACCCGTTTTTAAACCAATATGATGTCGGCTTTGATGATGATGGTGTCATTGTTGGTATAAAACAAACATTAACTGCGCAGTGTGGTAACTCACCCGACTTGTCAGATGCGATTGTAGATCGCGCCATGTTTCATTGTGATAATGCCTATTATTTCCCGCATGTGGAAATCGATGGGCTGCGTTGCAAATCGCATACGGTATCCAACACAGCGTTCCGGGGTTTTGGCGGACCACAGGGCATGATGGCAATAGAAGCTGTTATGGATGATATTGCATCAGCTTTGCAGTTGGACCCTTTGCTTGTTCGGCAGCGCAATTTATATGGCAAGGGTGAGCGTAACATTACGCCTTACCATCAAGTGGTCAGTACGTTTACTGTGCCAGAAATTTTTGAACAGCTGACTGAGTCAGCTGATTATCACAGGCGTAAAGCGGCAATTGATGTGTTTAATCGCAATAGCCCGGTACTTAAAAAAGGCATTGCAATAACGCCTGTTAAGTTTGGTATTTCATTTACTGTTAGTCATCTAAATCAAGGTGGTGCATTGCTGCATCTTTATAACGATGGCAGTGTGCTGCTAAATCATGGTGGTACCGAGATGGGGCAGGGGCTGATGGTCAAGGTAGCACAGGTGGTTGCCGACACTCTCGGAATGAGCCTTGGCCGAGTTTCAGTAAGTGCTACGCGAACAGATAAAGTACCTAACACGTCAGCTACAGCAGCATCGTCCGGCACAGATCTTAATGGCATGGCCGCTTTACGTGCTGCCAATAAAATCAAACAACGACTACTGGATTTTTTATGTGAAAAACACGGCGTTAATAAAGAGCAAATCTTTTTTGAAAATGACGCTGTTGAAGTCCGGCTTACTCACGGAACGGGTAAATCGTTTGTGGACACAAAGTCTGCTGCAACCACAAATACGCAAACTGATACAAATAACAATGCAGAAGAAGCTACAAAATCCAATGTGCAAACATACACTTGGCAAGCTTTAGCCTCTGAAGCTTATAGAGCGCGTGTACAACTTAGCGCTACCGGGTTTTATAAAACACCGAGCATCCATTATGATCGCTCCAAAGCAGCAGGTCGTCCGTTTTTATATTATGCCAACGGGGCTGCAGCCAGTGAAGTTATCATCGATACCTTAACCGGTGAGACACGCTTGCTACGAACAGATATTGTTCACGATGTGGGGCGTTCGATAAACCCAGCGATAGATAAAGGGCAAATTGAGGGTGGATATATACAAGGTGTAGGTTGGCTAACATCGGAGGAGTTGAAATGGGACAGTGAAGGGTATCTTTTAACTGACAGCCCGGCGACTTATAAAATCCCTGCTATCTCCGATGCGCCGAACATTTTTAATGTTGCTTTATTAAAAGATTCGCCCAATGAAGAAGCGACAGTGTTTCGATCCAAAGCAGTCGGGGAGCCTCCTCTCATGTTGGCCATGTCAGTATTCTCAGCCATTCGCCATGCTATTGCCGCTGTTGCTGAGCATAAAGTGTTTCCACGATTAAATGCACCTGCGACACCAGAAGAAGTATTAAGAGTGTGTGATGAAGTGCGTAGCGCAAGGCCGCAGGAAATGCGTGGTAAAACATGAATCGCTGGCTAGAGGCGCTCAATTATTGTTATGCACAAGATCAAGCCTACGTTTTGGTTTCAGTCACCGATGTTAAAGGCTCGGCACCGCGTGGTGTTGGCTCTCGAATGTTGATCACACAAAAATTTGTCGCGGATACCATTGGTGGCGGTCAGCTCGAATTTGATGCTATCGCACAGGCTCAGGCTATATTGTCACAGAGGCAAATTGTAGCTTCGGCAAGCACGCAGCTATATAAGCTGGGGCCGGAACTCTCTCAGTGCTGTGGGGGGGAGGTCACTCTGCACTATGAGTATCACCCTGGCACATTGTTTCCTTTAATTGTTTTTGGTGCGGGGCATGTTGCTCAGGCGGTTGCACTGATAGCCGCAGAGCTACCGTGCCATGCAACGATCATAGATTCGCGCCGCGAATGGCTTGATAAGGTGAAGGTCAAAAAAAATAATGTCAGTGCAGACAACATTAAAACCATGTTGGCAGAAACCAATACCTTCGATATGGTAGAGCGCTGTGCAGATAACGCTTACTACCTTGTTATGACACACAGCCACGAACTGGATTTTGAATTGATTGAAGCGATTCTTACTCGTGGAGACAGTCGTTACTGTGGCCTGATTGCTTCAAAATCCAAAGCAGCGCGGTTTCGTTCTCGTTTAAGTAAAAAAGGATTTACTGAATCAGAACTCGCTTTGTTAACAGCACCTATTGGTGCAAGTGTTGGCAGCGCACAGCAGCCAATGGAAATAGCGGTTGCGGTCTGCGCTGAAGTGCTCAGCAGCCGTGCAAAAAATCTTGAAGAACATAAACAAGCCGAACAGCTAGTCACTGACAAAGCTGGC
>CALHRQ010000295.1 GCA_938038175.1 uncultured Granulosicoccaceae bacterium
CTGATGAACCCACGCGTTTACAAGCGCCACGCGAGCAAGGTTTACCGGACTGAGCTTTTTCTTTTTTACAAAAGGTGGTAGCGCCTGTGGCGTCTGTTTTGAAGCGTTAGCAATTAGTGTAATCAGTTCGCTGGAGAACTTGTCTCGGGTTTTTTTATCCAACCCGCGTACGTGTTTTAAGTCTTCCTGGTTAGCGGGTTTCTGTTGTGCAATAGAACACATCACATCGTCTTTCATGAGCCAGTTGCGGGGTTGATTAATTTCTCTTGCCTTAATCTCTCGCCATTCTGCCAGCGCCTGGATGCATGCCAGAGTAGGACCCTTGTAGCGTTGAATATTGCGTACTTTAAGCCAGCGATCAGCGGCCGGTTGATCGTATTTTTCGATTTTTGTGGCATCTTCAAATTCGCCATCGAGCCATTTGAGTCTGCCAAGTGATTCCAGCTGCATTGTCATATCAAGATACAACTGCTCGAGGTAGATTACATCGTCTAAAGCATAGGCTATTTGATTTTCAGCCAGCGGTCTTCGAGTCCAGTCGGCGCGGGTGTGGGCTTTATCAAGATCAACATCGAGGTGTTCCTTAACCAGATTGCCATAGCCGATTTGTTCGTTGTAGCCAAGCAGCGGTGCAGCCAGCTGCGTATCAAAAATTGGCTTGGGTACTTTGCGAGTCAGCAAATAAAATATTTCCATATCTTGTGAAGCTGCATGCAGGACCTTGGTTAACGAAGGGTTATGCAGTACCGACAGCAAGGGGCTTAGATCGGGAACGGCCAATGCATCAATGCAGGCAAGCAGCTCCTCACTCTTTATTTGAATAAGGCACAACTGTGGGCGATAGGTGCGTTCACGTAAAAACTCAGTATCGATTGCCACATAGGGTTTACTGGCCAATGCCTGGCTGAGCTCGTCCAGCTCCGCCTGTTGGCTAATGTATTGATACTCAGGCCGTTGATTCACACGCCAGTCCAGATTGATTTAATGTATCAACAGTATACCGGTCGAAGTGGGTTGATATTAAAAAGAAAAAGTATAAAAAATATCCACAGCACGAGCAGCGCCCCTGGCTGCTTCAAGATATAGCTGGCGCGTCAGGTCATAGCGCAGATATAGGGTGAAATCATCATCGAATACACTGCGACCATAACGCAGCAACAGCCTGTCATTGACACGGCCACTCACAACGACTTCGGTTTCATCACCATTACCACGAGCATCCAGTGAAATTTCCTGAATACCCAGTGAATTGGCAATGTCATCTGTATAACCCTGACCTTGATTTATTGTAAGTGCCAGTAGTGCAGAGGCCAGCAAATTGCTTTCCTGAGCAGAATTATCGCCTATATCTCTGCCTAGCACGATGTAAGAGAGAATCGACTCCTGCGTTTTATCTGCAGGTTCTGTAAATAATGTGATTTCAGGATTTTCGATGCGGCCATCAATATGTAAACCAGCTTCGCGTTCATCGTTCTCCACCAGGCGCACTGCATCGATATTAAGTCTGGTTTGATCGATGGGTCCGACAAACAATATCTGCCCATCTGTAATGGTTAAATCCTGTCCGTATTGTTTGTATATACCATTATCAATTGTCACTTCGCCGCCAAGCTGAATCGGGTTTGGGGTTCGTTGTGCAACGCTGATGTTGCCGCTAAGTTCAGCCTCCAGACCGTACCCGGATAGCGTAATATCTTCACCCAGATTAACGTTAACACCCAAGTCGATTGCAATGCCAGACTGAGACTGCGTTACCTCCGCTTGTTTTGATTCATCTTCCAGGTCTTCTATGATGACAACATCTTTGGATAAAGTGCGTGCACCTTTGGGCAGTTCGCGAATGTTGATTGAAGCCATTGGGACATCAATGTCACCTCGGATGTTGATTTTGCTTGCGCGTGCATTGATATTGAGATCGGCATTGACAAGTGAGTCCGATAGCGGGTCTTGAACGACTTTGAGGTTGTTGCCGGTTACGTTCAGATCTGCCCGCCAACTTTTAGTTTGCCAATTGGCGGTGCCAGCAACAGCGATGCTGCCGTCACCCGTCTGAAACTCACCTTCTATGTTGGCGCGCTTACCTTTGACAGATGCCACCAATCCACCGCCATCAATTGGCAGGGGCAGGGTACTTGATCTCACCACCAGCGAACTGAGTGAAACATAGCCATCGTATTGCGGATCGACCAATGCACCACTGATTTTCCCCTGTGCGCTAACATTGCCATCAATCTCTTCAAATTCAGGCAAAAATGCTTTCAGAAAACCGAGTTTAAAACCCACAAGGTTTATATCACCGATAATGTTTTTATCTTCGCTGGCTGGATCAAGTTTTACATTCAGGTTGGCCTGTCCCATTGTTTTTGAGTCAACGCTCAGCTGGGTATCTACCGAACTGGCATCGGCTTGTGCATTTAAGGTCAGTGTGTCGTACATGAATTTGAGCGGCTTGCCATTGTTGTCAGCGACGCTGATAGCTCCGCCGGTAATGCCAGCATCAAGTCCGAGCTTGTAACCACCCGCCTGCGTGTCGCCCCAGTCCACTGTGACGTCAGCTTTTAATTGCCCTAACAGCGTTGAATTTGCTGGCAGGAAAGGGTTGAGTTGTTGGAGCCTGTACGAATCCAGTGTGACCAAAGCCTGACCTGTTGGGGCAGCGAGTACTTTATTTTTAAGGCACAGGTTGGAATCCTGGATAGACCAGCAATGTGCATCAATACTGAATTTTTTTTGA
>CALHRQ010000296.1 GCA_938038175.1 uncultured Granulosicoccaceae bacterium
CTAAATTCTATCCAGTCTGCTGGGCGTGAAGACCAACTGGCATTTCCACTTGCATCTGCCAACGCGACTGGCATGATTTTGTTCATCAGTGCTACCGCTTCATCGGGCTTGTTTTCTAGCGCCAATAAGTACAGTTCAGCATCTTGCAGGCCTCGGTGCCAGGCTTTTAGCCTCATGGATGGTATGGGGCCTGGTGCTTTGGGGTAACCAATTTTGTCCAGCTGATTGCCTGGATACACTAAAACGCCATTGCCAAAGCGATCATCGTCGGGCTTATAAGAGGGCTCTGCAAACGGGCGTTCGTCACTGCCTAAATTAACCGCCCACATTAGTTGACCTTGAATACCGTACTTTGCCCCAATCACTCCCCATGTGCGCATTTCAATTCCGCTGGCATTAATACTATGAACTCCCACTGCAGGATGACCGCTGTGATAAAACCAAACACGATCACCTGCAGCGATGCGTGTCTGTAAAAAGGATGGGTCGGCAGCCCCCGCGTTTGGCGACCAAAGGCGAACTTTGTCAGACAAATCCAGCGCAGGTTTGTCCAACCATTTGGCTGGGTTTGAATGGCTGGTCCAGAGTAAATCCAGTGAGGTTAGTTCGGTACCCGTATCGATAGCCTTTTGCAGCTTGTCCATTTGCTCATGCACCATTGCAACGTAGGTTGCTTCATCGATATTTGTTGGTGTGCTTTTAGGGCCGTCGACTTCATCAAACACATATGCAAAGAAACGGGTGGATAACCAATTATTCTCTTTGGCGATCTGCTCCCATTGGGATGCCATAGTCGCGTAACGTGAGAAGTCGTCATCAGTGAGAGGTGCTTCAAGGGTTACGTTGAATTCCTGTGGCCATGGTGTTCGCCAAACAGAGACCGGCGTATTTGCACCTGTGCCAGAATAACCATAAGCGTCGGTGAATAATTCTCCTGTTAGCATAGGTGTGTAGGTTTTTACATAGTCATCCCATTGTGACGCTTGCGGTAATTCGGGGCTGCGTTCGAGAAATACCATGCGGTGCTGATGGGCAATTTGTTGATAACAGTGCGACATCGCTTGCCATGATGCTGCTTCTCGCTCTTCGCCGGCACCTTCGAGCCGATACGTTCTATAGAGTTCGCCTATTGCATCGATACTGGGTGTGTCGGGAAGTGTTGTGTTATAAACCGTCAGTGTTACATCAACCCTGATTTGTTCATTGCCGATGTTCACCGTGATGGGTAAAGAGTATTGGCCGGGAGTTGAGCCGTGTGGTACATAGGTTTCAAGCCATACTGCTTGATTGTGGTGCGCAGCTGATGGCATTGCTATGTTGTCAAACAATGTTTGCTGCTCTCCTGCACAGTTTTTATGTTGTGGTATCAAGGCGTCAGGATACGCTGCAGGCCAGGGTAATACCTGGCTTTTAGGTCCCCATTTGTAACCGCCTTTTTTCACCCAGTGATAATGTGCAATTGCCAGCTTTGTACTAGGATATGTGCGGTTTGGTGTAGCGCTACTGTTAAGAATACCTTCAGGCTGAGGCTCTTTTATTGTTGGCCCTTGCCAGTGGCCAATGTTGATTTCAGCATCATCTGGCGCAGTCGCGTCCAGGGTTCTGAATATAAGCTGAAAACCAATAGACTCATTTCGTGCTGCTACAAGCTTTACGCTGCCACGGGCTAAATCAAAATCGTTGTGTTCTTTTTTGATTGGGGCTTGCCGACTAAAACGCGCCATATTACTTGCGGCGCATAGTGCAATTGATTCCCCGGTTTCAATACAGGCATCAGTAAATGCCGGCGGCTTCATCCTCCACCAAAGTGCAGCGGTTGCTAAAAGGAGTACCGTTAATGCTATGGGTATCGTGTGTTTCATAGTGATGCAATAGGGTACGATAGAACTTATCGATAAACGTTACTTTTAGATAGACGATAAATAGCCACATGACTCAAATAACTTCTCACATTCTTGATACGTCTCTGGGCCGTCCGGCAAACGATGTGCCGGTATCCTTGCATCAGCAAACTGGCGATAGCTGGCTAACGCTTGGTTCCGCATCAACAAATGAAGATGGCAGGATAAGTGACTTTGGCACAGCTGATACAGTGTTAGCGGCGGGGGTATACAAGATTACATTTAAGCTGAGCGAGTATTATCAGCGACAGCAAACGAAATCTTTCTACCCTTATGCAGAGGTTGTGTTTGAAATTAGCGGCGATGGGCAACACTATCATGTGCCATTGTTGCTTAATCCCTATGGTTATTCGACTTATCGTGGGTCCTGATCGACATCAGGCTTTAATTTTCAGCTGGGTGGTGCTCATGCCAATGCCGTGCAATATCCACTCGACGCGAACACCAAACCGATTCGTGCTGCTGCACATAGTCGAGAAATCGCGCCACAGCTGCAGCACGGCCTGGCCTCCCGGCCAGCCTGCAATGCAATCCTACTGACATCATTCTGGGTTGGCCGGCTAAACCTTCAGAGTACAACACATCAAACGAGTCTTTAAGGTAGTCATAAAACTGAGTACCGCTATTGAAACCTTGTGGAGTTGCAAAACGCATATCGTTTGCATCCAGTGTATAAGGCACCATAAGCTGTGGACCGTGTTTGCTGGCTCGCCAGTAAGGTAGCTCATCTGCATAGGTGTCAGCGCAATACAAAAAGTGTTGATGCGCGGCGCAAATATCCTGGCTATGTTCGGATGTTCTTCCTATATAGACCCCAGCCGGTTTTTCCCCGGTGATTTTTTCGTGCAGGTCAATTGCCTGCTCAATATGCCGTGATTCTTCTAACTCACTAAAATTTTTATAGTCAATCCAGCGTAAGCCGTGGGTTGCAATTTCCCACTCTGATGCTTGCATGGCAGCCACAACATCCGGTGCCAGTTGTAGTGCTTGCGCAACGCCAAACACAGTGACCGGTATATTCCGTTCCGTAAATAATCTGTGCAAGCGCCAGAATCCGACCCGCGAGCCGTATTCGTAAATTGATTCCATATTCATGTGACGCTGGCCAGGCCAGGGCTCTGCACCGACAATTTCTGACAGGAATGCTTCAGATGACGGATCACCATGAAGGATGCAGTTTTCTCCACCTTCTTCGTAGTTGATTACAAATTGAATAGCGACAGCTGCCGAGTCAGGCCATTGCGGATTCGGGGGACTCTGGCCATAGCCAGACATATCTCGGGGGTAAGGTGTTTGCATGCGATAACAGTATCAACACGCAAAAAAAAATCAACAAAAAAAAGACACTCATTAATAGAGTGTCTTTTAGTTTGGTTCAAAATTTACTGTAGTGCCTGGCTCAGTTTTCCTGTGCCAAAGTAAACGTGATAATGGGTTTTTTGCCCAATCTTGGAGCTAGGTTGAGTAGGCAAAATGAGTTAAGCGTTACTTGACGGTTGGCTTCGAGGTCATCAATGATACCGCGAGCAAACTCATCTGCCCAGATGGGTACTTCGCCAAACATTTTAAATTGCGCAAAAACATTCGTGATGTCCTGCTCTTTGGGGCGATCCCCAAACCAGTTTAGATAGGCCTCATCAAACAGTCGATATTCGCTGATATTCAGAAGGCTGGCTGCTTTGCTAATTGCCTGCATTTTATTATCCCCTCTGCTGTGTTGTTTAGTTAGGTGGTTATTTCCTACTATGGTTCGCCTGACTTCATGAACAACTGGTAACGGCTCAAGTTCTTTTAAACTTACAGGAAAACTGTGTCATCAAACCGTATTTTCAGGAATTTTCCCAAGCTCTTTGGTAGTACGGGATATTCATCACAACACGTAAAATAATGCAAACGCGTTAATGCAGTTCGCACACGGTTTGCAACTTCAGGTCCATAATCAAGCGGGTATGGGTTAAGTATGGATTTTGGACTACCTATGGTTCGATTGTCAGGCGTTCTGTTCTTTTTAGTTGTCCTCACGGGTTGTGTTACTCCAGCTCCTCCAGGGGATGTGGCCAATTTTGTAGTCTCCGATGTGCAAGCAGGCACAGCAGAGAGCGGCTCCAACGTACGCTGGGGCGGTACTGTTGTTGGTGTTAACAGTGGGTCCGATCTCACAACGATTGAAGTGGTGTCGAGGCCTTTGTCACAACGCGGCAGACCTCAACACAACGACGAAACCTTTGGCCGGTTTCTGGCGGAAATCAGCGGCTTTGCAGACGCAGAGACCCTCGAAGTTGGTCGTGATGTTACCTTCACAGGCACGGTTGGTGAGGTTAGAGAAGGGCGGATAGATCAGGCGACTTACTCCTATCCTGTGCTTTCTGTCTACCAGTATCATTTTTGGGAAACCGAAAGAAAAAGGATCAGTTATTGGGAGTACTATAACGATTCGTTGTTAAGCCGCCATAATAGCCTGCGTCGAGGCCGAATACTGGGCCGAGGAGCCTATCTTGGCAGGCTGGGTTTTGGGGCGAAGCACGGCTCTGTAGGTTATAGCTTAGGTTACGGCCATGGATATAGATATGGCTATGGAAGCGGTTATGGTCACAGCCTCGGATACCTGCCTGGTATTTACGTCGGACGCTACGGGTACAGCCAGCGTCCTGTTTTTGAAATAAAAAGTAATAAATGAGTAATCAAGTGAGCGCATTTTTAAATAAAGGATCCAGCTGCGGTATTGCCTGTAGCGTCAGAAGAGGTAAATGGACTCTGCTTACAGCTGCGCTGCTACTGGTATTGCAAGCGTGCGCCACAGCTGTTTTTGAACCTCAATCCAATCAACTGAGCTTGACACCCGATGAAGTCCGCGCTGACCCTGACTCTGCAGAGGGCTTGGTAATTTGGGGTGGTGTTATTGTCAGTGCAACAAACCTTGCTGATCGAACGCAACTCGAGGTATTGGCCTATCCACTTGATGGCCAACAGAGACCACTTACACGCCGAAAATCTTTAGGTCGTTTTCTTTTGCAGTCTCCCGACTATCTGGAAACCGAAGACTACACACCGGGTCGTGCGGTAACCGCTATTGGCAATTTGCAAGGCCTTGTCAAAGGAGAAGTTGGTCAGGCCACCTACCACTTCCCGACACTCACTATCAGTGATGTCCACCTTTGGCGTATTGATAACAGCCTTGTGGCTCCAAGATTTATTTTTGGAATAGGCGTTAACGTTAGCAGTTAACTTGTGTGGTTGAATTCCCTCAAATTCAACTTTGAAATCAATTATTTACGCATTTATTATCAACTAATTTGTTAATAAATTCAATGCGTTAGACGTCATTATATCGTCTCCTCTCCCTATATCTTAGTGCGCTGCCATGCGATACCATATCCCTGTGGCAAGGCAAGATAGATTGTTTGTCCTGTAATCCGGATTCGGCAAAGATCGAACCTGATCCACATTTTAATAGGGGGTGGGAACGTTCCCGCCAAATAACGTGAATTGACAGTGGTAACCAGGCCACAACGCGCAACATCTGCCGTGTATCTCGCTTTACACGAGACTAGCGCCTGTCGATACCCGCTTACACGGTAGTTACCGTGGGAGAAGCTGTATTGAGCATGAGCACTACTAAAAAAATAATAGGTGCGCTGTTGTTTTGGATTTCATTCGGGGCATCTCCCGTGTGGGCTTCAACAGAGTGTGCATGGCCAGACAATAAAACCCTTGAAGCAATTCTTCCGGTGGCAACCGATCATGGCAGCCATGCCAGTGGTGTTGTATTCGCACCCAATCGAGTGCTGACGGCAGCACACGCAGTTGACGGTGCTGATCAATTTTTTGTGCGTGTTGATGAAGGTTTCCGTATCGCGAAGCTATTGCTAATAGATCGCGACAACGATCTTGCTGTTCTCTCGGTCGATACTCAAAACATTCAGCCTATGCCGCTTGCCATAGCACAGCCATCAGAACGTCAAGCAGTCTGGGCCGTGGGGTTCCCAAAAGCACAAGGCAAAACGACGTCCAGCGGATTTTTTCAGCGAAACCGAGAAGGTGCTTTACACACCAGCGCTCCGATTGACTCCGGGCAATCTGGCGGTGGTTTGCTTGGGTGTGAGCAAGGGCGGTATCAACTTATGGGAATGCTGCGTGGATATGGGGCCTATCTCAGCGGCGATCGCTACGTCAAACTCAAAAATCACTCTGTATCAGTGGCTGCATCAACTATCCAACGCCTGGTCTCTGTTTACCAGTAAGGGTTGCCATAGCCAGCTTTAACCAACAACTTTCGCTAGAAAAAGGGTGCTGTATTCAAAGCATCTCCAACGAATGCTGGTTCCAGAGAGCGGTGATCCAAAAGAGTGGTACTGGTAAACATTTCCTGTCGCATTCTGCCGAGCAGCCGCGGTCTTAGTCGCACACGTGGTCATTCACTACGCATTCAATAGCAACGGTGATCAGCCAGGCTGGTACATTGCGGCTTGTTTCGCAGACAAGCACCGCGACCATGGCTATCAGTGTATTTGATCTATTTAAAATCGGGATTGGCCCGTCAAGTTCTCACACTGTGGGACCCATGATTGCGGCTAGATTATTTTCTGCCGATATCCTGACCGAGCAGCTGTCTCCACAGCGTTTGCGCATTCAACTTTTTGGTTCGCTTGGTGCGACCGGTAAAGGTCACGGCAGTGATAAGGCTGTGCTGCTTGGATTGCAGGGCGAAAGCCCACAAACTGTCGATGTCGCAGCGGTTGACGATATTCTCGCCACCATCCGTGAAACCCAACAGCTGAACCTTAGTGCCGGTAAAAGTGTGGCTTTTAAAGAATCCAGCGACCTTGTCATGCATAAGCGCAAAGCGTTGCCATTTCATCCTAACGCAATGACTTTTGAAGCCTTCGATCAAAATGATCAAGTGCTTCTAGTTCGCACTTATTATTCAGTCGGTGGTGGCTTTGTACTGGATGAGGACGCTGCTTCAAATGAACCGCAAATTAAGCAGGACGAAACACCACTGCCTTATCCATTTGAATCTGGCGATGCTTTGCTGCAGATGTGCACCGATTCTGGATTGAGCATTGCGCAAATCATGATGCAGAATGAACTGGCTTTTGATGTTAGTGAAGACAAGGTTCGGCACGACTTGCTTGGTATCTGGTCTGTCATGCAAGCGTGCGTTAAGCGTGGTTGCCATGAACACGGAATATTGCCGGGTGGAATGAAGGTTAAGCGGCGAGCTGCTGAGCTTTATGATTCTCTCTCGAGCCACCCTGAGCGCGGTTTGGCTGATCCGTTGACAATTATGGATTGGGTTAGTTTGTACGCTCTGGCTGTTAATGAAGAGAACGCGGCTGGTGGGCGGGTTGTTACCGCACCCACCAATGGTGCCGCAGGTATCATCCCAGCTGTGCTGCATTATTATGTTAATTTTTGTGCTGATAGCTCCGATACGGGTGTTGTTGATTTTTTATTGACTGCCGGTGCGATAGGGACCTTGTACAAACGCAATGCGTCTATTTCTGGTGCAGAAGTAGGCTGTCAGGGCGAAGTCGGCTCGGCTTGTTCGATGGCTGCGGGTGCTCTGGCCGCTGTCATGGGCGGCACGCCAGAGCAAGTAGAAAATGCCGCTGAAATTGCCATGGAGCATAATCTCGGCCTCACCTGTGACCCGGTTGGTGGGCTGGTACAGGTCCCCTGTATTGAACGTAATGCTATGGCTTCCGTAAAGGCAATTCATGCTGCGCGGATTGCGCTACGCGGAGACGGTACGCACTTTGTGTCTCTGGATAAGGTCATAAAAACCATGCGAGATACCGGTGCGGACATGAAAACCAAGTACAAAGAAACTGCCCGCGGTGGTCTTGCCATCAATGTCATTGAAGTCCCGGTAAACTTTCCTGATTGCTAAGCATTCGCCTGCGTTACACTCTTCAGTATCACTGGTTGGGTTAATGTTTAAATGAACGCTATTGCTAACATCTTGCACATCATCGCGGCAACTCTTTGGATTGGGGCGATGTTTTTCGCTTTGGTTGTGCTGCGACCTGCGACGGCTGGTCTTGAGCCCGCAAGGCGTCTGGTTTTATGGGCGGGAGTACTAAAGCGTTTTTTTCCGTGGGTATGGGTTGCTGTTTTAGTTTTACCTATTACAGGATACTGGCTGGTGTTCAATGTCTTTGGTGGGTTTGGCCTTGCTCAAGGTTACATACATGTTATGCACTTGCTTGGGCTCATCATGATTGCTGTGTTTGTTTTTCTTTACTACAAAATCTATCCTGCTTTCAAAGCAGCCGTTTCAAAAGAAGCCTGGCCTGAGGCCGGTGTAGAACTTAATCGCATCAGAAAACTGGTGTTGCTTAATTTATGTCTTGGATTGGTTTTATTGTGTGCGGTCGCTGGCCTGCAGCATGGATCAATTATTTGAACTAGCCGCAGATTTACGCCAAAAAATTGGCATTGCGCACAGTTTAATTTGTAAATAAATGAATAAACGCATCGAAAGTTATCTGTTTCAGTTTCGTTTAAGCAAGTTTATGTAATGTCTTAAGGTATAAGTGTAAGTTGCTATTAGCACTAAAACGTTACCGTGAGACCGCTGTGTTTGGACTGTTTAAGAAAACTGTACTGCCGACTGATAAAGATGCACTACCTGGCCGCGACATAGCCATGCGCGTGGCCTCTCACCACTGCGTGTCGGGTCACCCCCTTGAAGGCCCTTTCCCGGAAGGAATGCAAACAGCCATGTTTGGCATGGGTTGCTTTTGGGGTGTAGAGAGATTGTTCTGGCAACAAGATGGTGTGTATTCAACGGCTGTTGGCTATGCCAGTGGTATAACGCCTAACCCAAAATACGAAGAAGTGTGCTCCGGGCTCACTGGGCACAACGAAGTCGTCAGGGTTATTTTTGATCCTGAAGTCATCAGTTATTCTCGTCTGCTTGAACTCTTTTGGGAATCTCATGATCCCACCCAGGGAATGCAGCAAGGGCCTGATCGTGGTACACAATATCGCTCTGGTATTTATGCAGTAACAGAAGACCAGCTGCAAGAGGCACTCGCATCTAAATCGATGTATCAGCAACAGCTGACACAAAACGGCCACAGCGAGATTACAACAGAGATCATCCCTGCTCCGGTTTTCTACTTTGCTGAAGACGGCCATCAGCAATATCTGCATAAAAATCCTGGGGGTTATTGCAGCATGCGGGGCACAGGTGTGAGCTGTGTGCAGAGCGCTCGTGATTTGTCATGATGCAACCGTGTTGTCAACGCTCAGATAAACAACATTCAGATAAGCCATGATTACTTTACCCACTGATGCAATGCAGGTACCTTCTGACGGTGGCTTCCGTGTGGCAGACTATGCAACATTGCCAGCTGAACTGCCCGGTGGGAAGAAAAGCCTCGAAAAAGCGCTTAGAAAACGCGTAAGGCAAATTAGCCAATTACAACGCAAGTTGTACGCTGACAATCGTTATGCTGTTTTGTTGGTTTTTCAGGCAATGGATGCTGCTGGTAAAGATGGCACCATACGCGCGGTCATGAGTGGTGTTAACCCTGCAGGCTGCCAGGTTCATTCATTTAAAGCACCCAGCACAGAAGAACTCGACCATGATTTTTTATGGCGTAGCAGTAAGCGTTTGCCAGAGCGAGGGCGTATTGGCATATTTAACCGTAGCTATTACGAGGAGCTGCTTGTTGTAAAGGTCCGGCCAGAATTTTTGGCCAGGCAGCAGTTGCCAGAGCAATCGCTGCTTAGCACAGGAGGTATCGCAGATACCAGTAAAGATGATGCCATCTGGACTTCCCGCTATGAGTCGGTTCGAACACATGAAGCACATTTAGCGGCCAATGGTGTGGTTGTCATTAAGTTTTGGCTTAATGTCTCGCAAGAAGAGCAAAAGAAGCGTTTTTTGAGTCGCCTTACCACGCCAGATCGTTATTGGAAGTTTTCAAAAAACGATTTGTCAGAGCGAGGTCGATGGAATGACTACATGGCAGCCTATCAATCTGTCATGAATGAAACTTCGCGGCAGCACGCACCGTGGTACGCGATTCCAGCTGATAATAAGCCGTACATGCGGTTATGCGTTGCACAAATTGTGGCTGAAAAGCTGGCCTCATTACCACTGGCTTATCCGGAAAAGTCCGAAGACGAATTATTACTGTTTGAAAGCCATATCGAACAACTTGCAAACGAATAAGGTTAATTATGGTCGAAGTCTTGCGTGTGTAATAAAAGTACAACAAGAAGTACTGGTAAAAACTGAATTAAAAGAGAAAGCGAAGCACTTGAAGTAAAGACATGAAACAGGACTTTAACCCGTTGTTGTTGTAAATAGTACGAGTTTGGGAGTAAGCAATGCGACCACTAAAAAATTCAGAATACCCCGAAGGGGCAGTATTAGCGCCTTTGCCGAAAGAATTAAGCTATGCCGCAACCGTGGATATCCGTAATGTAGAGCATGAAATAACGGAGTTTATGGTGTTGAGGGCATGTGAAGAAATGGAATCACAGCAACAATATCCGTTTTGCTCGGCAAACAAAACGAGATCCTCTCAAGGCTAAACCGCTAATTATGTAACCAGCTGATTCATCTCAAAGATGGGTAACAGAATACCCAGCACAATCGTGAGTACAACTCCACCCATAATCAAAATCACAACAGGCTCAAACAAACCGAGAAAAATGGCCATAAGAGAATTCATTTCTCTTTCCTGATGAGTTGCTGCTTTTTCAAGCATTGAATCCAATTTTCCAGAGGCCTCACCGCTTGCAACCAGATGCAGCATCATGGGTGGAAAATACCCAGTACGTTCCAGGGCACTGCTCAATGTTGAACCTTCACGAACCTGAGCCGCCGCTTTATCAACGGATGTTCGCATTGGTCGATTGGTAATAACCTGCGCCGCAATATCCAACGCTTCCAGCACGGGTACACCGCTTGCGGATAATATGCTGAGTGTTCTTGCAAATTGACCCGTGTTAAAGCCACGAATCAGGCGTTTGATTAACGGAATTTTTAATAAAAAGCTGTGTACGCTGGATTTAAACGCCTCACCTCGCATTGCGCGGTTGAATAACACCACTATGATAAAAATGCCAATGGCTACATAGAGGCCCCATGCACGCACAAAAGCACTGGTCGCCAGCAGGCCTTTAGTCAAGGTTGGTAGATCCTGCCCGAGACCATCAAATACCTGTACAACCTGCGGTACAACATAAGCGAGCAAAAACGCGACTATCAGGATAGAGGCAACAACCAGCATACTGGGGTAGATCAGCGCTTTTTT
>CALHRQ010000297.1 GCA_938038175.1 uncultured Granulosicoccaceae bacterium
AGGTTTCCAGGTGGAACGCCTGACGCTCAACCGGGTTATTGGTGTGCTCTTGGGGGGTTTTGGCGTTGCTGTGCTGCGAGGTGTAGACGGGCAGGTTGATGGTACACAGACCCTGGGTATTATTCTGTGCTTGGGAGCAGCGCTTAGCTACAGTTTTGCAGGGCTATGGGGGCGGTTATATTTGGCTGGAGTAGCACCGGTCAAATCTGCTACTTGTCAGTTAATCTGTTCTAGTCTGATTATATCAATACTGGTCTCTTTTATTGACAAGCCCTGGACGCTCGCTATGCCAAGTGCTCAAGTATTTTGGTCGTTGCTTGCGCTAGCTGTATTCGGCACAGCGCTGGCGTATATTGTCTTTTTCAAGCTTCTGGTACGCGCGGGTGCCGGCAATGTCATGTTGGTCACGTTGTTGTTACCCATAACGGCAATAATGCTGGGCAATGTGTTTCTTGATGAAGCTATTCAACTAAAGGAAGTTGTTGGTGCGTTGATTATTGGCGCTGGGCTAATGTTCATTGATGGACGATTAATAGACCGATTTACAAAAAGATCCTAGCTCGTCCTGTTTCACATGCAGACTGTTTCTGTTTCTGTTTCTGTTTCTGTTTCTGTTTCTGTTTCTGTTTCTGTTTCGTGGCACTATGCTCGTTGAGAAGCCTTACACAGTAAATGTGTCCCTGACCTCCAATTAAGGCAACCAACCGACCTCGCCCAATTTAAATTGCGGGCCATTCGCGGGGATGTTGGGATATCGATATAAACGTGATAGCGAGACATTGTCTATTTTGAAGTTTGCACTGGTTTCCAGCGGTAAAGCTAAGGCATGACGAAGTGCTGCGAGGATGGTGCCTCTGTGGGCAACACAGACAATGTCCTTACCTTTATAGCTTGCATGTGTCTCTTCAACAAACGCGCTGACTCGTTGTGTTAAGTCATCAAAACTCTCGCCATTGGGTGTTGTTTTAAACGGATCTGAGGGAAAGAAGCCAAGGTATGGGTCGGTACGGGCTTCCAGTAGTGGGATGATCGGCTCTCCATTGAGATCGCCAAAGTCCATTTCATTGATGCGTACATCGGCTCTGAGCCCGTTTGAAGATGCACCTGCTTTGATCAATGCATTGGCTGTTTGGATCGTACGTTTTAGTTCGCTGGTAAACCACAACGCATCTGTCGGTAATTTAGCAGCAACGGCTTTAAAAAGAGCAGTGTCGCTGCAGTCGCAATCAACATCTTGGTTGCCATACATAATATCGTTTACTTCTGGTACGGGGGCATGCCTTATCCACCAAAATCGAGTTGCATTGTGGTCTCTGGGCAGGCGTGCAAGTAGCGCTTCATTCATGGTTTGTGATTTGATAGCTTTGTCGCTTTGGTTGGGTGAGTATAACGTTTGGGTGTCTGAGCGCGAGAATCAGGAGGTTGTCAGTTAAGCTGTATAGTGCGCAAATGACAGTACTGCGCATAGGGTTGTGGTTGCCTACCAGGATTGTTTGCCAAGGCAAACTGCGAAATTCTGTTCTGCTCACACAAAACGCATTACCAGCTAAGACACTATTAGGCGCTACAGGTTTCAGGTGAGGCTGCGGAATCAGCTATTCCTGGTGGCAAAGCTTTTATTCAAAAACAGGTGTAAATGAGTGTTTTTGTTATGAAAGTACAAAATTACCTCCTTTTTGGCATTTGGAGGAGCTTGTGTTGTCTTGATTACACGGTGTTTAGGGCACATCTTCCAGTTGGCAGGCCAATTTAGTACAGAGGTTTTCTTGCAAGAAGTTTTCGTACACAGGTATGCTTGACAAACTATTAAAAAGTGGCGCATCGCCGATGCCAACAGCAGTATATGGCACGCTCGCGTAGGTTTAGCTTAATTATTAACCCAGATCTGGACTTGCAGCAGTAAAATTAGTGCTGTACATGAGTGTTTAGCATTGCACCAAACTCAAGTTTTTAAACTGCGGAGTAGTCACACATGAAATCAATCAATATTATCCCGGCGGCGATTGCCGTACTCTTGTTAACAAGCGGCGCTCACGCTGCCAAAACAGATCTTGTGCTGGGTATGCAGCTAGAGCCACCTAACCTTGACCCAACCGGTGGAGCCGCCGCGGCTATCGATGAGATTGTGTACGCTAATATATTTGAGGGGCTTACCCAGTTTGGTGCGGATGGCAGTGTAAATCCGGCTTTGGCAGAATCTTGGGAAATCAGTGAAGATGGCAAGCGTTATACGTTCACTCTACAAAGTGGTGTCAAGTTTCATGATGGCTCTGCTATGGACAGCGAAGATGTAAAGTTCTCGCTCGATCGAGCAGGCGCGGAAGATTCAACCAATGCACAAAAACAGCTATTTGCCAATATAGAAAGTGTTGAGGTGGTTGATGCTCAAACTGTTGCACTGAACCTAAAAGCAGCTGATGGCAACATGTTGTTTAATCTTGCCTGGGGCGATGCGGTTATCGTTGCACCAGAAACGATCGGCACTGCTGTTACTTCACCTGTTGGCACTGGCCCATTCAAGTTCAGTAACTGGGTGCAGGGTGATCAAATCGTGATAGAGAAAAACCCTGATTACTGGGGCGAGCCGGTGAAGCTTGAAAAAGCCACCTTTAAATTTATCAGTGAACCCACAGCGGCATTTGCTGCCATCATGGCAGGAGATGTTGATGCTTTTCCTGTCTACCCCGCACCCGAAAACCTTGCACAGTTAGAAGCTGACCCACGTTTTTCTGTGGTGTTAGGTTCAACAGAGGGTGAGACTATTCTCTCCACCAATAACAAGCAAGCACCACTGGATGATGTCCGTGTTCGTCAGGCAATTGCACATGCAATAGATCGCTCTGCCATTATTGATGGCGCTATGTTTGGTTACGGCACACCGATAGGCTCTCACTTTGCACCGCACAATCCGGCCTATGTCGATTTGACAGCTAAATCAGAGTACGATCCACAAAAATCCAAGGCATTACTCAAAGAAGCCGGGCTGGAAGATGGTTTTACTACGACGCTTAAATTGCCACCACCTGCCTACGCTCGTCGTGGTGGAGAGATCATCGCGTCGCAATTACGCGAGGTGGGCATTAACGTTGAAATCTCTAATCTGGAATGGGCGCAGTGGCTTGAGCAGGTATTTAAAGGCAAGGATTATGGTTTAACCATCGTGTCACACACAGAGCCTATGGATATTGGTATCTATGCCAATCCCGAATACTACTTTCAATATGATAATGCAGATTTTCGGGCGCTTATCGAAAATTTTAATGCTGAATCAGACCCGGATAAAAGAATGACCCTGCTTAAAGATGCTCAAACCATCATCGCAGATGATTACGTTAATGGGTATTTATTCCAGTTAGCTAAAACCGGTGTTGCTAGCAGTAAATTAAAAGGTTTATGGCCCAACTCACCCACGCAAGCCAATGACTTAACAGGTGTGTACTGGGAAGATTAGTCCACACAAAAGCAGGTT
The DNA here is from genome assembly GCA_938038175.1 of uncultured Granulosicoccaceae bacterium. Taxonomy (GTDB): domain Bacteria; phylum Pseudomonadota; class Gammaproteobacteria; order Granulosicoccales; family Granulosicoccaceae; genus Granulosicoccus. Next base: position 3,470 of record CALHRQ010000297.1, read on the forward strand.
TGTCAGTCTAGCCTGTGATTCACTACTTATTCAAACGCTGTTTGATTCTGCTGGCCACGTTAATCGTGGCCAGTCTGGTTGTGTTTGTCACAATCGAAGTTGTACCCGGTGATCCTGCCTCTTTTATGCTGGGGCTTAATGCGCAACCCGATACGGTTAATGCTTTACGTGCAGAGCTCGGGCTTGATCAATCCCGCTTGCAGCGTTATCTTTCATGGGCTGGTGGTTTACTTAAGGGTGATTTTGGTATCTCCTATACCTACCGCACACCAGTTGTTGATATGGTGCGTGATCGACTCGGTGTCTCTTTGCCGCTGGCGATGTATGCACTGCTTTTGTCAGTATTAATTGCATTCCCGGCAGGTGTTCTGGCTGCAAGTCGTCGTGGTGGTGTTGGGGATACGGCGATTATGGGTGTCACACAATTGGGTCTGGCCATACCTAATTTCTGGTTTGCGATGTTGCTGGTTTTACTCTTTGCCATTAAGCTCACTTGGTTTTCAGCGGGTGGTTTTCCCGGCTGGGATAGTGGTTTTTTTGTGGCAATGAAATCGCTTACGCTACCGGCTATCGCACTGGCCTTACCTCAGGCATCCATATTGACACGTGTAATGCGATCATCGTTATTAGATGTGCTAAATGAAGATTTTATGCGTACCGCCAGAGCTAAGGGCTTAAGCAAGCGGGCCGCCTTGTGGAAGCACGCCTTGCGTAATGCCATGATTCCTGTGCTTACCATTCTTGGTTTGCAGTTTTCGTTTTTACTGGCAGGTGCCATCATTATCGAAAACGTGTTTTTTCTTCCAGGGCTTGGTCGTTTGATTTTCCAAAGCATTGCCAGCCGTGATCTTATTGTCGTTGAGAGCGTGGTGATGTTGCTGGTATTTGCGGTGGTGTTGGTGACCTTTATGGTTGATCTTGCCTATGCGTGGGTAGACCCTCGTTTGCGAGGTGCAAGATGAAACTGCGCAACATATTGCCAGGCACCTTATTGGTTTTTTTGTTTTTCAGTGCGGCATTAATCTCTTATCTCTGGACACCATTTGATGTTGCGCTTATTGATATCAAAGCGCGCTTTAAATCACCAGATACTATTAACTGGTTGGGTACAGACCATTTTGGTCGAGATATGCTTTCAATGTTAATGGTTGGTGCGCGCACGTCAATCGCGGTTGCCATTGTCGCCGTTGGTATTGGTATGTTGTTTGGTGTACCACTTGGCCTAACGGCTGCAGCGAAGCGTGGCAGTTGGCTTGATGAATTAATCATGCGCGCAAACGATCTTGTATTTGCCTTTCCTGCGCTACTCATTGCCATTATGATTACCGCGGTTTATGGGCCGGGAGCCGTTAATGCCATTATAGCCATTGGTATTTTTAATATTCCAGTATTTGCGCGACTCTCGCGTGGTGCAGCGCTGAGTATCTGGAAACGCGATTTTATACAAGCTGCGAAAGTGTCGGGTAAAGGTGCGGTACGCATTTCAAGCGAGCATATTTTGCCAAACATCACAAACTTATTGATCGTACAAGGCACTATTCAGTTCTCTTTAGGCATTCTTGCAGAAGCTGGTTTATCTTTTGTTGGTCTTGGAACACAGCCGCCGATACCCAGTTGGGGGCGGATGCTGGCAGATAGCCAAACGCTTATTTATACAGAACCGCAATTGGCCTTGTACCCAGGTCTGGCTATTGTGCTGACCGTATTGGGGCTGAACCTTTTAGGTGATGGCCTGCGTGACTGGCTTGACCCCAGGCTGCGACATGATAGATAAGGTGCTAGCAAAGCCACTACTGAAACTCACCGATGTCAGCCTGCAAATTCATGGTACGCCGATTCTCAAGCGTATTAATCTGGAACTGCTGGCTGGAAAAGTCCTCGGCATTATAGGCGAGAGTGGTTCAGGTAAGTCCATGACGGCTTTCTCGATATTGCAGCTGTTGCCAGAAGGCAGTGACTTAAGTGGAGTAATTGAATTTGATGGGCATACCTTAACCGATATGCAGGAAACGCGGCTGTGCGAGCTGCGTGGCAACGCTATTGGTATGGTTTTTCAAGAACCCATGACGGCGTTAAATCCTGTGCAGAGTATTGGTCAACAAGTTGCAGAGAGCATTCGCTTGCATCAAGCGGTGAGCAAAAAAATGGCCTGGCAACAGGCTGCGGTTGTGCTTGAACGTGTTGGCTTACCTAATGATGAATTTCCATTGTCGCGATTTCCACATGAGCTTTCGGGTGGACAAAGACAACGTGTGGTTATTGCTATTGCGGTTGCGTTAAAGCCGCAACTGCTGATCGCAGACGAACCCACAACGGCCCTGGATGTGACAACGCAATCTGAGATTCTGCACTTGCTTAAAAAGCTGGTGCAGGAAGAAAACATGGCCTTGATATTCATTACTCACGACCTGGCAGTAGTGGCGGATGTGGCAGATGATATCGCCATTATGCGCGATGGTGAGGTGTTAGAGTCCGGTTCAACCGAGCGTGTATTTCGTGAGCTTTCTCACCCGTACTCTCAAGCATTGCTTGGTGCATCGCTGCATGTGCCAGAGCGCATATCAGCTTCAATAGCGCCGGCACCATTACTCGACGTTAAAGACTTGGTTTGTGAATACCCAATGCCCAGGCAGCGATTGTTTGGCCTAAAGCCTGTCTTTCGTGCTGTTAACAAAATCAGCTTTACCATAGCGCCTGGCGAAAGTGTTGGGCTGGTGGGTGAAAGCGGTTGTGGTAAATCAACACTTTCTCGCGCTTTACTGGGGATCCTGCCTGTACAAGGTGGTCGTGTGATGCTCGCTGGTCATTCGATACATACTAGTCAGGCTTTAACGCATGAAGTCAGGCGCAAGATGCAGGTGGTTTTCCAAGACCCTTATAGTTCGTTTAATCCACGACACAAAGTAGCACGCCTGATTGCTGAACCCTTATTTGTATTGCAACAAACACCAACGCGTGCGCAACAAAAAACCATGGTGCTGGAATCTTTACAACGGGTCGGTTTGGAGGCACAGGATGCAGACAAGTACATACATGAATTTTCAGGTGGACAACGGCAACGCATTGCCATTGCGCGAGCAATTATTAATAAACCAGAACTCATTGTGCTCGATGAAGCTGTATCCGCCCTCGATGTTTCTGTGCGTGCGCAGATACTGGATCTTCTGGCAGCGCTAGCCAATGATCATGGGCTCAGTTATTTGTTTATATCGCACGATCTTTCCGTTGTTCGAAACATCACTGACAGGGTATTGGTCATGCAGCACGGTGAAATTGTCGAACGTGGTGATACAAAAACCGTGTTTGATTCGCCGCAAAATAGCTATACTCGCGCTTTACTGGCAGCCGTGCCAAGATTGTCTGATTCAATAGCAGCACAAGCGGCTGGTTTTAAATAGCTGGAGAACATAACGGGTATGTCGCCTACTGACCCTTTCGGATTAGAGTCCACACATTGCTTTATCGCAGGGCGCTGGAAGCCGAGTAATTCAACCGAAACTATGCCGCTGCTTAACCCATCTACTGGCGAACCATTGTGTTTTGTTGCTAAAGCGAATGCTGTTGATATTGATCATGCAGTCGATGCTGCAAATACGGCAATGCAGCTTGGTTGGGGCCGTGCAAGCGCAGACGATCGTGGGCGAGTGTTAAAGAAGCTGGCGGTATTGGTGTTAAAGCATTTGGATCTGCTGGCTGAGATTGAAGCGCTGGACGTGGGTAAACCTTTAAAGCAGGCCAGAGCTGATGCTATTGCATTAGCAAGATACTGTGATTTTTATGCAAGCGCCACTGAGAAACTGCAAGCTCAAACGAACATGGCCAAAGATGGCAGTAAGGTCCAAATCCTGCGTGACCCGCAGGGTGTCACTGGACATCTTGTGGCGTGGAATTATCCAATGCAGCTTATTGGGCGCTCTGTTTGTGCTGCGCTTGCGGCAGGCAATGCCTGTGTTGTTAAGCCCTCTGAAGAAGCCTGCCTGGGCGTGCTCGTGTTTGCAGAATTAGCGGCTCGCGCAGGCTTGCCGTCCGGCGTTTTAAATGTGCTACCAGGACTTGATAGTGAGCTTAATGCTGTATTGTTTTCGCACCATGGTATTCAACACCAAGACCCGAGGCTGCAGCCCTATCCTTATCAGCGTCTTTCTACCATACCTGAGCAAACAGGGAAGTCGGCACAGATAGTCTTTGAGGATGCAGATCTTGATGCCGCAATGGGCTTTTTAGTGAATGCGGGTATTCAAAATGCCGGGCAAAGTAGCACTACTGCGTCAAGAATATTCGTTCAAAAAGGCGTCTGTCAACGCCTCACTGGCATGCTGATAGAGCGTTATGCTCAACTGCAGGTTGGGCCTGCAATAAATGATCTGGATGTTGGTCCACTTATCTCTGCAGAGCAACAAGAGAGCTTCAAAGAAAGCCTTGAGCTGGGCGCTGATTTAAATAATGCGGCTACAGGGAGCCTGAATGAGAGTGCAAGTGGCAATGGCTTTTATGGCTTGCCAACCTTGTTCGCTGATGTATCGCCACAACATAAACTTGCCAGGCAAGACGTATTTGGTCCGTTGCAGCTTGTCATTCCATTTGAAGATGAAGATGAGGTTTTGTCAGTTAACAATGAGCTTGGACACAGGCCGGCATTGTCTGTCTGGACCAGTAACACCGAACGCCAGATGCGTATGGCTAACGCACTGCGCGCTGTACAAGTGCTTGTAAACGACTATGTCGCGAGTGAGGACGTTGAACTTCCTTTTGAGAGTGTGAAAAGGTCAGGTCATGGGCGTGAAAAAGGCTTCGAAGCTCTGTTTGGATATACCAATTTAAAAACTGTCTCCATACCTAATCAAAATCATTAAGGCAATCAGCTATGAAACCTGGAAAACATAATTTAATCACTGATGTGCCGGGACTGCAGGTTGGCAATGCGCAAGATAATCAAATAAAAACCGGTGTGACAGTGCTCACTGCTGATCAATCATTTGTCGCTAGTGTTGATGTAATGGGTGGCGCTCCAGGTACTCGAGAAACAGATGCTCTTATGCCACACAATCTTGTCAATGATGTTGATGCGATAGTCCTGTCTGGTGGTTCTGCATTTGGCCTGGATGCAGCATCGGGTGTTACCGATGCCTTGTCAGAACAGGGCCTTGGTTTTTCGGTTGGCCCGGTTAATGTGCCGATAGTACCTGCAGCAATCGTATTTGATCTTATTAACGGCGGAGATAAACACTGGTTAGCGAACCCTTATAACAATTTAGGTCGTGCTGCACTCGCTGCAAAGGATAGCCAGTTTCATTTAGGTACTGCCGGAGCTGGAACTGGTGCTACAACGGCTAACCTGAAAGGAGGGTTGGGATCTGCTTCGATGCAGCTTGCAGATGGTTTGGTTGTGGGTGCGCTGGTTGTAGTCAATCCGCATGGCAGCGCTGTGGTGCCGGGTAGCAAGCACTTCTGGGCCGCGCCATTTGAAGTCAACAACGAATTTGGTGGTGTTGGTATCGCAACAGATATAGACCCTTTGTATCAGCCAAAAAATGAAAAGCTGATGGCCTATGACGCAAAAGCTAACACCACTATTGGTGTCGTTGCCACCAATGCCAGGCTCGATAAAGCTCAGGCAAAGCGATTTTCCGTGGCTGCACATGATGGTATGGCACGTGCGCTGGTGCCATCTCATACACCGTTTGATGGTGATTTAATATTTGGTGTATCCACTCGTGAAATTGATATCAATGATAATCCGGTTACACAGATGTTGCTTGGGCATGTCGCTTCACTTTGTATGGCGCGTGCAATTGCCCGTGGTGTGTATGAAGCCAGTGCTGCGGATAACGACACGCTGCCCTGTTGGTCATCAAAATAAGATTTTTAAGTAGAGTTTTTCTTTGCTTAGGAGGCAGTCCATCAGCCCATGATGTACACAATGTTTTAGCTTATGGAATAAGCGCACATCATTCGGGTCAGCTTTTGCAATAAAAACGAGCTAACTTAATAAGCCAACTTCGCCAGCCAACTCACTGATCTTATTTAAGCTGTTTATTCTTTGAATAATAAAGAGCTTACTTTTTCAAAAAAGCCAGCACACAGCTGGCAAAATCAGCCGGGTTTTCCCAATGTACCGAATGCGCTGCATTGTCTATCACCTGTTGTTCCACATGGGGCATTGATGTATAGGACTGGCGCATCATCTCTGGTGAAAACAGTTTGTCGTTCTGTCCTGTTAATGTCAGGCAAGGGAAGTGGATGCCCGATAAATCCAGTGGCTCTAAAAAACTGGGCAGTGCATTACATTGTGCGGTGAACGCAGCAATGCTTTGTGTGTGTGGATAGGCAAGTGCTGCTGATGCGGCATCATCTACACGCTGGGCGTCTGCAAAAAATTCGCTACTGAACAGGAAATGAAACAATAACTTAAACCAGTCTCGTTCGTTGTCATTAGTGCGTAAACGAGCCAGCGTCTGGAACAAATCAATTCTAACCTGGTCTACTTGTGGAGGTGCGGATGCTGCTACCAGGGCTTGAATTTTGTTAGGTATGGCGGCAGCCAGCGCCCAGCATTGCATTGCGCCCATGGAATGGCCGAGTAAGTGCACTTTTTCCAACGACAAGGCATTGATGAGAGCGCAAAGATCCCCCACCATTAGGCCGCGCGAGACATCAACAGGTGTTGGCAGTGTTTGTCCTGCGCAGCGGTTATCCACGATGATAAGCTCAAAATGCTCACTTAATGGTGCGATAACCGGTTGCCAGCTTGCGCTGTCACTGGCCATGCCAGCGACCATTAGCAAAGGGCTTCCAGAACCCACACGCTGGTAGTTGAGTTGAATATTCCCAGTATTCAATACAGGCATATTTAAACCATCATAATAATCAGTTGCTATAGTGTAACCAAATGGGGATTTAATTAAATACGATGCGTTACGACAGTTTTGATGCACCAACCTCCTGTAATTCTGATGCGCTTGCGGGCATCAATGATTTTGTCGAAGGGTTTGTTGCATACCAGAAGCGATCAGTCAACGTGATTGCTACAGCAGATGAGCAAGCAGATTGTGCTCTGGCAAATATTTATGCTGGCATGCTGTGGATGTTTCTGGAAAGACCGGATGCCGCAAATAAGGCTCAGCCATACCTTGACAGGGCCAATGCCGCAAATAATTTAAATTCGCGTGAGCAGGGCTTACTCGAATTGCTAAGAGCCTGGCATAAATATGATATTCCCAAAGCGATTCAGGCTGCCGAATCTGTATTGGCTGACAATCCACAAGATCTCTCTACCCTAAAAGTGGCGCAGTATCATTTATTTAATTCAGCTGATGCCAAGGGTATGCTGCGTTTGTCCAGGCAGTGTAGAAAGGCTAATGAATCACGTGCACCTGTTTATAGCATGATCGCGTTTGGTCACGAGCAATGTAATGATATTGAAGCCGCTTACCAAAGTGCATCAATGGCGCTTGAGATCAATCCCAATGAGCCCTGGGCGCATCATGCGCTTTCGCATATTCATCTTTCGCGTGGCGAAATTGTGAAAGGCAAAGCCTTTTTGCAAAACGTCAATCACAGCTGGTCTGAACTTAACTCTTTTATGTACACCCATAACTGGTGGCATTTGGCCTTATTCCATTTGGCTGACGGTGATGGTGCAGCAGCGCTTGCCATCTATGATGAGCATTGCTGGGGTGTGCAACCAGAATACTCACAAGATCAGATTGGCGCGGTTTCTTTACTTGCCCGTTTGGAAATTGCTGGTGTCGATATTGGAGAGAGGTGGCTCGCCTTAAAGCCTTTTTTGCAATCGCGTACAGATGATGTGTTACAGCCTTTTTTAACCTTGCAATATCTGTATGGGCTTGCAAGGCTTGGAATGGATGAAGCAGATGTTCTGCTTGAAAACATCACGCGTCAAAGCATTGCACCTTTTATCAAAGCAGATCAACGGCTTTGGATTGATGTTGCAATACCTGCAGCGCAAGGTGTTTATGCACATGCCAGGGGCGACTGGGCTGTTGCAGCAAAAAAACTTGCCGGGGTGCGACGGCATCTGTGGCAAATCGGTGGCAGCCATGCGCAGCGTGATCTGTTCGATCAGTTCTTACTGGATGCTCGCATCAGATGTGGCGAGCATGACAAGGCCAAAACCATGATAGTTCAGCGGCGCAAATATGAGCCGGATAACCCTTTATTGCACAGCTGGATGGAATCTGTCAGGTAAGTATTGTTGCCACTAACCTAGCGGCTGCGCTGCACCCTCACGGGGAAAAAACGAACACCACTTCGGTCTAATGATGGAGCGCCTGGGAATCCTCTCTGTGCAGCCAGGCTATACCAGCGTAACGCATCTGCTGCGGCATCATTGGCAGCCTCCGGTGCAAAACCAAGCAGAGTGGCTTCTTCAGCGAAATCTGCCCCCAGCTCAACCTGTGCCAGGCGTTGGCCGTCCTCAGCTTTTTCGGTGAGTTCGGAGCGGGATTCCTGCGCAAGTTCCTGTTGTGCCTCTTTTACTTCTTCTACCAGTTTATCGGCTAGCTGTTCGGCAACATGTTCATTCACCTCAAAAATGGATTGAGGCAGCGGTTCATCGAGTGGACCTGGATCCAGCGCAATCGAGTTGTGGCTAAACAGCATTAAACCCAGTGTTGCGCATAAGGCTAGCAGGCGCTTGCGGACACGTTGACCAGCTGAATGGCGGGGTCGCTTGCAGAGAAAATAAACTGAAATATTATGCATGTTTTGAAGGTTCAAATCCGCTCACAGTCGGTTGGAACAGATATCGGCTTCGGGTTGCGCAACTTTTGTGAACCAGCTCTGAAACGTGTACGGAATTTGCACACTGAGGGAAGCCCAATTGCCCTTATTGGGGCGTTCATTACAAGTACCGTAGAGAGTGTATCAGATGTCCGACAAAATATTGACCTGGTTAGGCAATGCTTTAATGGCCATGGTGTTGGTGATTCTATCGTCACAGCACTTTGCATTGGCCCAGGAAGGGTCAGTTGAAAGCGGTACTGACGCGCAGGTCAGCGTACCTAATGGTGGCGCAGAGCCTGGTAAGGTTGTCATTCCGCTGAGCGCGACGGCCACGGCAAGGACGGTCAGCGGTCTTGAAGTTTCGCCTTCGAACTTTGATCTGGGTGTGGTCGAAATTGGTGAATCCAAACAGCAAAAAGTCATGCTCTCGCATGTGGGCGATATTGCCAGCGACCCCATTGTTATCAAAGAGGCTTTGTTGTTTGGCCAAAATGCAGATGAGTTTCAGGTTGATTTTAATGGTTTCCTAACGCTCTTCCCGGGTGATAGCACCGAGTTTAATGTACTGTTAACGCCCTCTTTGCCAGGTACCAAATCCGCAGGTTTAAGGTTAGCTATTGAAGGTGCGACGTCGCCTCATGTATTGCTTTTTAATGGTTGGTCGCGTTATCCGCTAACCAGTGATCTGGGGGTGTCTGATCAGCTTTTGAAGTTTGGACAGGTGATTGAAGGTGCCATCGGCAAGAAGAATTTTCTGCTGACTAACCTTGGTGACACTGACGCACCGGCAATCAACATTACCGCAATAAATTTAGGTGGTGATACACCAGCTGCGTTTAGTACAGACTTCCAGCCTGTTTTGTTGGAGCCTGGTGAAACTGTGGATGTCAATGTGACGCTCCAGGATAATAACGAAGGCTTTAAATCATCCGATGTTGAGATAGAACATGATGGTAATAACGGAACGCTTGACACCCGTTTTCAAGGCACTGTTGTTAAGCCACAATCGATACCTGTTAATTTTGAACAAAGCCTGTTAAATAACGCCACTTTAACTCGCGCTACATCGATACAGTTTGGTCCTGATGGCAATTTATATGTAGCCGAAATGGCAGGGCTAATACAGATATACAGTGTCGTACGAAACGGTAAAAACAACTATACCGCGACCAAAATTGACACCATCAGCTCGATTCAGGGAACCACCAATCATGATGATGACGGGACCGTCAATGGGGCTGTTAAAACCCGACTACTAACCGGCATTTTTGTTACAGGCTCAGCTAACGCTCCTGTTATTTACGCAGCTTCAAGTGACCCAAGACAAGCCGCAGGTCCTTCAGGTCTTGATGCTAATCTTGATACCAATTCCGGCATATTGCATCGGCTGACTAAAAATGGCACTGGCTGGAACAAAGAAGATTTGGTGCGTGGCTTGCCGCGCTCTGAAGAAAACCATGTTTCTAATGGCCTGTTGATGTACAACAACAAGTTGTTGCTTGCCAGTGGCGGCCATACCAACCAGGGCCTGC
>CALHRQ010000298.1 GCA_938038175.1 uncultured Granulosicoccaceae bacterium
GAGCTGCCAGACTGCTCCACCCCGCATCTGATCCGTTCAATTATAAGGTGTTAATTCCTAAAAAGCAATGATTTACGCACATAGTTAGTGTTTAGGCAAAAGCCGCAACACAAACACCCATGATCATGCCAGGCACAATTCCAAGCACAAGCAGCGCAAGACCATTTGCTGCAAGCCCTGCCGACACATCACTTGCAGGTTGTAGCTCAGCCATTGCTACTGGCTCATCGAAAAACATCAGTTTAATGACACGCAGATAGTAGAAAGCACCCACCACCGACATCGCAACGCCAATGATCGCAAGCCATAGAAAGCCGGCATCAATAACGGCTCGCAGTACGCTTAGTTTGGCGTAAAAACCAACCAGAGGCGGTACACCAGCCAGCGAAATCATGGCCAACATCATAACGGCAGCCAACAATATATTGCGCTTGCCAAGACCGGCCAGGTCAGTCAGGTTGACAGCTTCATAGCCGTCGCGAGACAACGCGAGCACAACACCAAAAGCTGCCAGCGTTGTAAACGCATATACAATCGCATAAAACATCGCTGCGCTATAGCTTGCGCTGGTTGCACCGACGACTCCCATCAGCAAGAAACCCACATGAGAAATCGTACTGTAGGCCAACATGCGCTTGATATTGGTTTGAGCTATGGCAACAAGATTACCGACAATGACCGACAGGGCTGCAAGAATACTCAGCATCTGTTGCCAGTCTGCCTGCAGGTTTTCAAGACCATCAACCAGCAAGCGTATGACCATAGCGAATGCGGCTATTTTGGGCGCAGTTGCAATGTAGAGCGTAACGGATGTTGGCGCACCATCGTAGATATCCGGTACCCACATATGAAACGGCACCGCGCCCAGTTTGAACGCCAGGCCAACAACCACAAAAACAAGGCCAAAGCGAGCACCGACACTGCGCTCACCTGCCCCGGTCAGCACCTCGTGTATAACGTTTAAATCAAGGCTACCAGTTGCGCCATAGATCATCGACATACCGTACAACAACATACCGGATGCCAGCGCACCCAATACGAAATACTTCATAGCCGCTTCTGATGCATCACTGTTATCACGATACAAGGCACCCATGGCGTATAAAGACAGAGCGAGCAGTTCCAGACCAAGATAAATTGTCAGCATGTTTGTCGCTGACACCATAACCATCATGCCAAGCACACCAAACAAACCAAGCACATAGTATTCGCCACGCGCTATCTGACGTTCACTTAAATAATCACGTGAATACAGAAAACCAAGGATAGCAATGGCCAGAATCCAGCACTTAAGGCTAGTTGCCATAGTGTCGATGCCATAACTACCCTGGAACGCAAGCTGTGTGCCCTCGTCCAATTGACCTGAGGCAATGACCAACGTAACAAGCAATGAAAACTGCGCCAGCCAGTAGTTAACTTGGCGCTGTTCGGGTTTCAGAAACAGCCCGACAACCAGCACAACACAAGTGGCCGTGAGCAGGAATATTTCTGGCGTTGCAATCTGTAGGTTATCCATCGCAGCAAGCCTAGTACTTTGAAATTGAAATGTGTTGCACAAGATTTTCCACTGACGCGTGCATCACGCTCGCCAGTATGTTCGGAAAAATACCCAGCAACAGAACAAATACGGCAAGGGCTGCGAGCATCCAGAATTCGCGGCGATTGATATCGCTCAATGCTGCAACCTTATCGTTTCCGATTTCCCCGAATATAACCCTCTTGACCATCCACAGGGTATAGCCTGCGCCGAGGATCAACGTAAGGGAGGCTAAAAATGCAATCCAGAAATTGGTTTTGAAACTGGCCAATATCACCATGAATTCACCAACAAAACCTGATGTACCCGGTAAGCCAGCGTTAGCCATAGCAAAGAAAACCATAAATGCACCAAACACCGGCATAGTGTTTATCACACCGCCATAGTCTGCAATTTCCCTGCTATGAACGCGGTCGTACATCACGCCAACGCAGAGGAACATCGCCGCCGAAATAAAACCATGTGAAACCATTTGCATGATGGCACCTTCAATACCCAGTACCACACCTGCGGTATCACCCTTTTCGATCAGGATGAAGGCGATAAAAATACCCAGAGTGACAAAGCCCATGTGCGAGATTGAAGAGTACGCAATTAGCTTTTTCATATCCCTTTGAGCTAATGCGACAAACCCGATATACACCACCGCGATAAGCGATAGGGTGATCATGAAACCGTCCAGGTTGGCACTTGCGTTTGGTGTTATTGGCAAGCTGAATCGCAGGAAACCATAACCACCCATTTTAAGCATGATCGCCGCCAGTACAGCAGAACCTGCTGTTGGTGCTTCAACGTGCGCATCCGGAAGCCAAGTGTGTACTGGCCACATGGGAATCTTGACTGCGAAGGCCAGAAAGAACGCCACAAAAATCCAGAACTGCTGCCTGGGGCCAAGTTCAAGCATATGCATACCAAGGATGTGGAAAGTCTGACCTTGGGTGTACAGATAAATCAGTGCCACAAGCATGAACACCGAACCCAAAAAGGTGTACAGGAAGAATTTAATTGTGGCGTAAACGCGATTTGGGCCACCCCAGATACCAATGATCAGGAACATCGGGATCAAGGTTGCTTCAAAGAAAATATAAAACAGAATAGCGTCGAGTGCAGAGAAAACACCGACCATAAGCCCCGTCATTATCTGGAAGCTTCCAAGGTACATCGCCGGGCGATCTTTTATGACTTCCCAGGCTGATATCACCACGATCACGTTTATAAGTGTGGTGAGTATAATCAAGGGCATGGATATGCCATCGATGCCCAGTGTGTAGTTAATACCAAAGCTTGGCAACCATGCGATATTCTGTGTGAACTGCATAGCTGCAGTGGTTTTGTCAAAACCAAAGAACAACGGCAGGCTCACCAAAAACGTCAGTACCGACACCCCCAGCGCCAATGGCCGGGATCGGGCATTGCCCAGGCCAAGCACCAGAAAACCACCAATGATTGGCAGCCAGATAGTCAGGCTCAATAATATCGAATTTGTTTCGTTCACGGCTTCGATCCGGGTAAGTGCTGTAGTTTCTTATTAATGCGCATCAGGAAAACAGGAACCACGTCAGCAGTCCAAGCAATCCAACGATCATCGCGAATGCATAGTGAAACAGGTAACCGGTTTGTGCAAAGCGGGTTATGCCTGCGAGCAGGCCAACACCTTTGGCTGAACCGTTGACCATGCCTCCATCGATAATGGTTGCATCACCAACACGCCATAATTTATTGCCAAGCGACACACTGCCAGCGGCAAATACAGCCTGATTAAAATTGTCAAAGCCGTATTTGTTCTCGAGCATGCGATGGAAAAAACCAAACTTTTCCTGGATCTTTGCGGGAATATCGGGCTTAACAAGATAAAAGACATACGCTGCAAGTACACCAGCTGCCGCAAGATAGACAGCCCAGCCTTGAAAACCGTGGGCAATAAAACCAAAGCCACCATGGTACTCACCAAGCCTTGCTATCGAATCGTGCTCTGGCAGAATCGTGATGATGCCTTTAAAGTAATCACCAAACACCACACTGCCTGCCGTCATCCAGCCAATAACGACTGACGGAATCGCAAGCAATATCAATGGCACAGTGACAACCTTAGGCGGCTCATGCGCATGTTCTGCCGTGTGCTTGTCCATTCGCGTTTCGCCATGAAACACCATGAAGAACATTCGGAACGAGTAAAACGCGGTAATAAAAACACCCAGCAATACACAGATATAGGCAAAGCCTGCACCTGTTATTTCAGACTTGTGTACCGCCTCAATAATGATGTCTTTGGAAAAGAACCCTGAAAATCCCGGAAAACCGATCAGAGCCAATGAACCAATCAGGGATGTCCAGTAGGTAATGGG
>CALHRQ010000299.1 GCA_938038175.1 uncultured Granulosicoccaceae bacterium
ATTTGTACAGGGTATTTTGACCCACGCCGGGTATGAACATATCCCATAGCCCAGTACTGGGGTGTTTGCGCATAACATGCGTGCGTCCGTCCCACTGGTTGAAATGGCCAACAACGCTAACGCGTTTGGCATTCGGCGCCCACACGGCAAAGTGAACGCCATCAACACCCATTAGCTGCGTTGGGTGCGAGCCAAGAATGGTGTAGAGTTGCTGATGCGTTCCTTCAGAAAACAAATGCCGGTCGAGTTCGCCAATAGCCGATGGCATAGAATAGGGATCAATCGCGTCCCACTTCGATTTGGCGTTAGCAAGCTCAAGCCGGTAGCGTCCTGCACTTTGGCTTGCCTGCACCTGAAACAAACCACGTTCGTCAATGCGCCGCATTGCTAAACGCTGCGCATTTTCTGTAACAACGACAACATCGGTTGCGGCAGGTTGAAATGTTGTGATTTGGTATTTGCCGTTAACTTCGTGTTGGCCGAAAAGAGCAAATGGTTCACTAAACTGCCCGTTGGCTATAGTGTCGATAATGCCTGCATCAAGTTCTGTCATAAATACAATTGCTGCAAATACTGTTGGGCGCTGGACTGCCAAAGAAATCGTTCGCTGCGTGCGACATCGGCAATAGCCTGATATTGATCAGGTTTGGATTCGCGCATAGTAATGATGTCGTTAAATCGTTGCAACATGTTTGCGCTCTGATTTTGCATTGAATCACCGGTAAAATGAAAGCCATTGACGCCATCTTTCACGGTGTCTTTCAAACCACCCACAGCATGCACAAGACAAGGCTGACCATTATGCATTGCCAGCATTTGACTAATTCCGCAGGGTTCAAACGAGCTAGGCATTAAAAACAGATCACCGTTTGCGAACAGCAGGTCAGAAAGAGATTGCTCGTATCGGTTGAGAAAAAGGAAGTTCTGGTGTTGCGCCGCACAGCGCTGGCACTGCGCTTCCAGTTCAGAATCACCAGAGCCCAGCAATATAAAAACACCTTTACCCTTAAGTGAATCAAGTAGCAGATCGAGCACCCGTCTGCCACTACCAGCAGGCATCAACAGTAAAGCCACTTTTTGGTCAGTCAGCCTGCCAACACTGGTCATTATGTGTTGCGGGCGTGTGTATTCCTGCCACTGCTGTATTCTCTGATGTGCAATGTATTCTGTTGCTCTAAGCGATACGCTATCACCAAGCCAGCCCAGTAAGGTATCTTCCAGCGTTTTTATTAATGCAGGCCAGTCTGTTTTTGTAGCGGGTTCTTTTTCGTAGTCGATACCATTGATGATACCAACCAGTGCCTGTCGAGAAGCACACATTTGAAGGTCTTTTTCAAGCCCTTCACCGCCGTGAAATCCACGCTCGGGTGCGCTTGCCTGAAGGATCTCTAAACTATAAGTCGGTGATACAGTGTGTACCTTGTCCGCCAGGCGAATCGCGGCCGCTACCGGGTTTACACAATCTGGCCAGCGTAGATCTGCCACGGTGTTTTTCTCAAAGCTAAGGTCTGGAAACCAGCTCTGCAGCGAAGAGGGATGACTCTGTAAAGGACGGATGCCTTGCAGTGCAAGGTTATGGATAGTAAATGCGGTAGGGATGGATTTTAACTGCTCATACGCTGGGTCGTATTCTCTCAGGATTGCCGCAAAGCCGGCATGCCAGTCGTGTAGATGGAGAACATCGACTGCGCCAAAAATACCGTCAGTGATCGCCTTTAGCGCCGCTGTACAAAATAGCGCGAACTTGGATGCATCAGTGGCGAAGGGTTGATCGCTGCCATCGTTGCAATAGACAGAGCCAGCTCCGCCAGCTGCAAACAGTGGGTGGTGCACAACAATAGTGCGAACGCCCTTGTCTCTATCAGCGTAGAGTTCGACGATGTGTACAGATTCTGTTCGGCCCATAAACCACACTTGAACAGTGCCAATTTGCGTGGCTTCCGAGTAGGTGTGGAATAAACCGTAGGCAGGAATGATGACTGTAACGCTAGCCCCTTGTGCGGCCAAAGCAGGTGGGATGTCGCGAATAACGTCCCCTATACCACCGACTTTTGCGCCTGGGATACTGTCGTTTTCTGCCGCAAGCATGCAGATATGTGGGTTAAGCGGCATGGCGTAACTTGGTTCTCACGTATGTGGTTGTCAGGCCTTCTAGCGTAAGCGGTGCAGCGATTGGCCGAGATGGTCTGGTGTCACAAGAGTTATGCCATTTTCTGTAATCCTAAAGCCTCTTGCGATGTCTTCATCTCGGTTATATCCAATTTCCATGTCTTTGGGAATCTCACACCCGCGATCGATAATGGCATTGCGAATTTTGCAGTGCCTGTGGATCGTGACATTGGGCAGAACAACCGAGTTTTCTATGTTGCTGTAGGAGCGTACCCGCACATTGGAAAACAGCAGGCAGTTTTTGAGGCTTGCACCAGAAATAATACAGCCGCCAGACACAATACAGTTAACCGCTGAACCCCGCCTGTCTTCATCATCATGGATAAATTTGGCGGACGGCAGTTGCATTTGAGCCGTGTAAATTGGCCACTCAGTATCATACAAATCAAGCTCGGGTTCGAAGCTCAGTAGCTCAATATTTGCTTCCCAAAACGCATCTAATGTGCCGACATCCCGCCAGTAGGTCCGGTTGTCATCTTCACCCATCATGTAAGCGTAAATACTGTGGCTCTCAATCAGTTTTGGCAGTATGTCTTTGCCAAAATCGTGGCTGCTTGCCGGATCGTCAGCATCACTGATCAATTGCTCATACAAAAACTTTGTATTGAACACATAGTTGCCCATTGAGGCGAGAACGCGGCCTGGTTTACCAGGGATTTCGGTTGGTACTTCTGGTTTTTCTTCAAAAGCAAGCACGCGACCATTCTCATCAACGGAGATGACGCCAAAAGCACCTGCAGCTTCTTCAGCGGACACCTCAATACAACACACCGTAATGTCAGCTTTGGTGCGATCATGCTTGGCTATTAGCGGACCGTAGTCCATTTTGTAAATGTGATCGCCACCCAGAATCAATATAAATTCTGGATCCTGACTGCGTATTATATCGATATTCTGGTACAGCGCATCAGCTGTGCCTTTGTACCAGTCATTGTTCACACGCATGGAAGCTGGCAGCACTTCCACAAATTCACCGAACTCTGGTTTAAAGCCAGACCAGCCGCCAGAGAGATGCCTGACGAGAGAATGCGATTTGTACTGAGTGGCGACGCTGATTCGCCGAATGCCAGAGTTGATGCAATTGGACAGAGGGAAGTCGATAATTCTAAATTTGCCTCCAAACTGCACTGCTGGTTTGGCGCGCCACCGGGTGAGTTCATGAAGCCTGCTGCCCTGACCACCAGCGAGTATCATGGCAAGGGTTTGCTTGGTCAGCTTGGATATATTTCTACCTTCGCGCTCGGCCATCGTTGCAATGTCTCTGTGGTATTGTGCAATTAGCATATAACGTAAAGCTGGCGAATTAAAGCAGTTTCAAAAAATGGCTGCATGACCGCTATAGTAGTAAGTGTCCCGAATAAGGAAGGTTTTGCGAGCCCTCGGGTAACGAAAACCTCTAACAGTTCTCAAAGCAAATATCATGGTATCAAGCACGTCTTCAGCTCATAAATTAACCCATCAGCAGGCCAGGGAATTATTGGCCAGCGACAGTGCCTGGGAAGGCGATAGTGTTGTGCTAGCCGATGATATCGACTCACTAAAGAGCTCGATTGTTCAGCATTTTAGCCACACTTTGGGACGCGATATCGACCATGCCTCACCGCACTATTTGTACAGCGCAGTTGCCTTGGCGGTGCGCGATCGCTTGATGGATCAATGGCGTATCACGCGAGCCGAAACAGAAGCCGCGGGGACGCGAAAAACCTGCTATCTCTCGCTCGAATTCCTGATGGGCCGTTCTTTATCCAATGCGGTCAACAACCTTGAGCTGGTTGGCCCGGTTAAGCAAGCTCTGCATCAGCTTGGTGTTGAGCTGGAAGAAATCGAATCGCTTGAGCACGATGCCGGGCTTGGCAATGGCGGCCTTGGCCGACTCGCAGCCTGCTTTTTGGACAGTTGTGCCACGCTTGCATTACCGGTTACAGGCTATGGTCTGCGCTACCGCTACGGTATGTTCCGTCAAGAGATCGCTGACGGCTATCAGATTGAAAAACCTGACAACTGGTTACGCGATGGGCATGTGTGGGAAATTGAACGTCCTGAGCACACCTGCGTTGTGCATTTTGGTGGTGAGGTGCAATCCTTTGCTAATGCCAATGGTGAAAATGTCCGTAAATGGGTTGGCTACGATGATGTGCTTGCCGTACCTTTTGATGTGCCAGTACCGGGTCATGGTAACGACATCGTCAATACCTTGCGATTATGGTCGGCTTCGGCCACGGATGAGTTTGATCTGTCTGAATTTAACGCAGGCGGTTATGCTGAAGCTGTGTCCGCAAAAACAGCTGCTGAAAACATCACCATGGTGTTGTACCCCAATGATGCCAGTGAAAACGGCAAAGTTTTACGCTTACGACAGCAGTACTTTTTGGTATCGGCCAGTTTGCAGGATGCCATGCGTGTCTGGCTCGCACAGCACGATGACTTCGGTGAATTTGCTGCCAAACATTGTTTTCAGATGAACGACACCCATCCTAGTCTTGCAGTATCAGAATTAATGCGCTTGCTCGTGGACGAACATGGAGTAGCCTGGGATAAGGCCTGGGATATCGTCAGTCGTTCGATGGCCTACACCAATCACACATTACTGCCAGAAGCGCTTGAGTGCTGGTCTTTATCCATGCTCGAATCATTGTTGCCACGCAATATTGAAATCATTCAGGAAATCAATCGTCGCTTCCTAGCTCAGGTTGCAAAACAATGGCCCGGCGATGCCGCCAGGCAAGCTGACATGTCTATCGTTTCTTTTGACGAACATCCCGTTGTGCGCATGGCGCATCTGGCAATTGTGGGTAGTTTCTCGATTAATGGCGTTGCGCAGCTGCACTCTGACTTATTGCAAAAGGGTTTGTTCAAGGATTTTTATACCTTGTGGCCAGAGCGCTTCAACAACAAAACCAATGGTGTAACACAACGTCGCTGGATGGCGCATTGCAATCCGGGTTTGCGTGGATTGTTAAATGAGTTAATTGGTAACGATTGGATAACGGATCTGAATCAGATGGAACGCATGCTTGAGCATGCAGATGATGAACAGATACAGCAGCGATGGTTGCAGGTGAAACTGCAAAACAAACGTCGCCTGGCAGAACTTATCGAAGCTCGCACGGGTGTTTCTGTCGATGAAACCATGATGTTTGATATACAAGTAAAACGCATGCATGAATATAAGCGCCAACTACTGTGTGTATTGCATGCTGTGCATTGTTATCTGAACATCATCAATGGCGAAGATGAAGGCGATGCACCACGCATGATCTTGATCGCCGGTAAAGCTGCCCCTGGTTATTACATGGCAAAAGCGATAATCAAGCTGATCAACAACGTTGCCAGTGTGATCAATAACGATGCACGCACCAAAGGTAAACTGCGCCTGGTTTTTCTACCAGATTACAACGTTTCTGCAATGGAACTCATTGCCCCGGCTGCTGATTTGTCTGAACAGATTTCGACAGCAGGTAAGGAAGCATCGGGTACGGGCAACATGAAGTTCATGATGAATGGCGCACTTACTGTAGGTACATTGGATGGTGCAAATGTAGAGATCCTTGAAGCTGTTGGCGAAGAGAATTTCTTCCGCTTTGGCCTGAGCGTGGAGGAGGTTGCAGCCTTACGTCCCAGTTACTCGCCAGCAACGACCATCGCAGTAGAATCAAGAGTAAAAGCGATTGTTGATGCATTCAGTGACGGTATGTTTGATCTTGGTGATGGCGAGATGCTTAAGACGGCAATGGCGGCAGCGCTGAGCAATGATGATCAATGGATGACCATCGCCGATTTGCCGAATTACCTGGATGCACAGGCGAAAGTGTCAGCATGTTGGCACGATCAGAAAGCGTGGATCAGTAAAAGCATCATAAATTCTGCAAAAAGTGGCCGCTTTTCCACTGACAGGACAATGCGCGACTACAATACAGACATATGGAATCTGTCGCCGCTGGGCAAGCCTTTCAAGGCCAACAACTAGATAGCTACTCGCTGCTTCCGGGTAAGCCAACTCCGTTTGGCGCAACCCCGGACGCCGCGGGTGTTAACTTTGCCATCTTCTCGGCACACGCCGAAAAAATAGAACTCTGCATCTTTGATACACAAGGCCAGCAGGAGCTGGCACGTGTTGAGTTACCTGGCCACAGCCACGATGTCTGGCACGGCTACTTGCCTCAGGCGAAACCAGGCCTTGTATATGGTTATCGAGTGCATGGTCCCTACGCTCCAGAATCCGGGCATCGTTTTAATCCCAATAAACTGCTTATCGATCCTTATGCCCGGCAACTGCAAGGGGAGCTTGTCTGGTGTGATGAGATCTTCGGTTTTGAGGTTGATCATCCTGATGCAGATCGCTCTTTCGACACACGAGATAGCGCTCCGTTTGTTCCCAAAAGTGTTGTCGTTGAACAGTCCTTTACCTGGCGTAAAGACAAGCATCCTCGTACACCTTTAAAAGACAGTGTTATTTATGAAGCACATGTAAAGGGATTGACTCGCTACTTTCCAGGTCTTGTCGGTCGTCGGCGCGGTACCTATAGCGCTTTGGCTTCAGGACCTGTCACACGCCACTTGCAGGAGTTGGGTGTCACAGCAGTTGAAGTGCTGCCAATCCATAGCTTTGTTGATGAAGAGTTTGCCGTTAACAAAGGGCTCAGCAACTATTGGGGCTACAATTCACTGGCTTTTTTCGCCCCGGCCAATCGCTATGCTATGGCCGATCCTATTTTGGAATTTCGTGCCATGGTAAGAGGGCTGCATCGAGTTGGAATCGAACTGATTCTTGATGTGGTTTATAACCACACGGCAGAGGGTAGCGAGCTTGGACCAACGCTCAGCTTCAAGGGAATCGACAACGCAACCTACTATCGTCTCGCCGAAGATCGACGCTATTATTTAAATGATAGCGGCACTGGCAATACTGTCAACGTGTCGCACCCGCGAGTGATGCAGTTGGTACTCGATAGCTTGCGCTACTGGGTGAACGATATGCATGTGGATGGTTTCCGTTTTGATCTTGCCACTGTCCTGGGACGTGAAATACATGGTTTTGATCGAGGCTGTGGATTTTTTGATGCGCTAGCTCAGGATCCATCGCTGAGTGAGACCAAATTGATTGCCGAGCCATGGGACATCGGCATGGGGGGCTATCAACTAGGACAATTCCCGCGTGGTTGGTCCGAATGGAATGATCGTTACCGGGACACCATGCGCAGAACCTGGGCGGGTGAGCGAGGTCTTTTGCCAGAATTTGCAGGTTATCTGCTTGGCAGCAGCGATATATTTGAGTGGCAGGGTCGAAACCCCAGTGCCAGTGTCAATTTTATTTGCTCACATGACGGCTTCACCCTAAGGGACCTGGTTAGTTACTCGCATAAACACAATAGTGCTAATGGTGAGGGAAATCGTGATGGACACACAGCAAACTACTCAACTAATTGCGGCTCAGAAGGCGAGACCCGAGATCCCCAGATTATCCAGACGCGGCGGCGTAAGCAACGCAATCTGTTGACGTGCTTATTGGTGTCTCAGGGTGTGCCGATGTTGTTGGCTGGTGATGAAATTGGCAATTCGCAGCAGGGGAATAACAATGCCTACTGTCAGGATAACCCAATTGGATGGATTGACTGGCGGGCACGACGTGCCGATCGTAAATTGCAGACGTTTCTGGCTCAGTTGATCCAATTGCGAAAATCACAACCTGTGCTTCGACGGCCGCATTTTATGCATGCGTACAGGTATTCCAAGAGCACTGATTTAGCCGACGTCTGTTGGCTAAATGAGTATGCTGAGCCAATGCAGGATGCAGATTGGCACAGCGATACTGCCTTTCTTGGACTGTTGCTACCGGGGGATGCGAGCGACTATCGCGATAACACGGGCAAGCTTGAGCATGGTGATACCTTGCTCATGCTGTTTAATCTTGGCGACCAGCAAATTGACTTTGAGCTGGGAAAACTGCCGGATATTGCAGGCCAATGGGAGTTGCTAATTGATACATTTGGTGAAGAAAGTCACGTAGCGGACCTACAAGGCGTAATTTCTGTTCGCGCCGACTCGGTAATTATTTCACGCTGCTATAATATTAACGCATAACCGATCCCGGCCTTTGAACATTGAGTTATCCATGAATTCGACGTTGCCTGCTACGCATTTACTTCGACATTTTGCGTTGTTTCTGTTTACCGTCTTGTTTTTACTGACAATGACCAGAGCAGCTTATGTTCTATGGCAGTTTCCTGCGGTATTAGAATCCAATAGTCTACTACCCGTGTTTTTGTTCGGGCTTCGCTTTGACCTCGCTTTAGTCGGTATTCTTCTGTTGCCAACGATACTCCTTGGCTGTCTGTTTGGCATGTTTAGGGCCACTCGTGCTATAGCCAAGGGGCTGGTAGCTTTTTTATTGATTTTTGGTATGTCGCTTGTACTACTGGCAGAATTGCTGACGCCCTACTTTATGGCTGAGCAGGGGATCAGACCTGACTTGCCAGCACTGTCAGCCATCAGTGATCCAGTTAGCACGCTTGCCAGTTTGTGGGGCGCCTATCTAATCCCAGCGATCATCGGTACGGTGTTAGTTGTATTGATCATCGTCGCCTATATTGCTCGGCTGGAGCTGAGTCGCATGCTTCGTTTCAGGCTCTCCAGAGTGTCTACACCATTTCTGTTGATTATCGGTTTGATCTTGTGTTTGTGGGCCGTTTACTCACAAATAAATCCTGCCATTCCACCATTGTCTCCATCTGATGCAGCCTTTTCATCGGAAACTGTGGTCAATGAAATAGCGACAAATTCCGCTTATAAAATGCTGTATTCGGTTGTATCTCCGTTTTTGCGATAGTTGGTTGCTCTAATCGAGCATGGATAAACTGAACCGGTTTATAACTGCGCAAAGTAAGGGGGTTTACGATGCCGCTTTGGCTGAGCTTGTTGCAGGAAAAAAGAGGGGGCATTGGATCTGGTTTATTTTTCCTCAAATTAAAGGGCTCAGCCACAGTAAAGCCAGCGTGCACTTTGGCATTGCGGATCGTGATGAGGCCTCTGCGTATATCGAAGATTCTGTTTTAGGCGCAAGACTTGTAGAGTGCACAAACACAATGTTGAGTTTACAAGGACTTTCGGCAAGACAAATTTTAGCTTATCCCGATCATCTGAAATTTCAATCTTGTATGACTTTGTTTGCGGCAGTGACCAATGAAACGAGTATTTTTAACCAAGCATTGGATAAGTACTTTGACAGTGAGACTGATGAAATGACATTAAAATTACTGCGGGCACTTTAGCTTATCTTAGCTTTAGGTTTCTGAGCCTTTTGCAATATTTGCGTTTCAGCATTGGCGTTTTTCAGGCGTAAGCAGAATTCCAACTATTTGGACAGTAGTAACATACCGTCATCGCCGCGTGTCATTAAGTGTAATACGCCTTTTATTTCAACTGCTCTGATCGTGCCATAGTAGGATTCGTCGGCCCATCCGGATTTGTCAGTCCATGCTGGCGAACCACTTGCCAAAGAAATCCATTTAGAGTCACTGTTATTCCAGCGAGACACCAATATACCGGTATTACTTCTAGCCACTATGTATAGCTGTTGATCGACCTCGAGCGCCTGAATGGTTTTAAAGTTGGCAGCATCTGCCCAACCTTCTGAGTCAGACCAGTCAAGCATACCACCCTCTAATCGTATCCAGCTGCCGTTGTCCCACCGGACAACCATCAGGCCCTGGTTTCCACGACCAACCAAATGCAATATGTCATCAACAACCAGTGCTTGGATTGTTTCGTAGTTTGGTGCATCATTCCAACCCGAACGATTAGACCATTTGGGTATTCCTTCAGCTAACGTAATCCATTTGCCCTTCTCGAGCTTTACTACCTTAATACCGAAATTACCACGCGCAACGATATGCAGTGCACCATCGACTTCTAGCGCTTGTATGGTTTTGTAATTTGAAGGTTTGTCCCAGCCTGCGGTGTCAGACCAGGCTAGTGTATCTTGCGTTGGTTTCGTCCATGCATTGTTACTCCATTTTAAAACGATGATGCCTTCGTTGGCTCTAGCGACCAGATGCAAAGTGCCGCCAACATCGAGTGCTTGAATCGTTTCATAGTTTGATGGATCTGCCCAGCCGTTTTCATCAGACCATGTGGGGTTGGACGCCGTTAGTAGAGACCATTCGTTTTCAAACCATCTGTAAAGATAAATACCACTATCTCCACGCCCAAGCAGATAAAGGCTATCACCTGTTTGCAACGCTTGAATAGTTCGGTAGTTTGCCGGATCATCCCACCCCTTGTTGTTACTCAACCTGGGTGTTTTTTCAGCAAGTGTAATCCAGTTATTGCCATCCCATTTATAAGTATAAATTCCGTTATCGCTGCGCGCGAGTAGATGTAGCTCGTCATTTATGGAAAGCGCTTGGATGGTTTCATAGTTATCAGGGTCAGTCCAGCCAGCAGAATTGGATAAGGCTGGAAAGTCCGTGGAAAGTGTAGACCATGGTGTAAGAGACCAGCTTATGTTGTCATTTTGCTGCGCATCGACGAGTGTTGGATTGGCATTCAGGAACCCAAGGAAAATGCAAGACAGTAAGGTTCTATTCAGTGAGTGGTGCTTTATCTTCATACGGCAAGATACTTAAAGTATTATCCGGTAACTATATTGTATGTGTTTTAGCTAGCACTCGCTCAATTTCGTATACGCGCGCACGTAGTCGACCTCATAAGAGGCAGGAAAACGAGTGCTGTTGTCAGGTGAGCCAGGCCAGGTACCACCTACAGCTAGATTCAACAAAAAATGCACTGGCCTTGTATAGTCAGCAGGGGTAGGGTGTGAGGCAACCTTCTTTTTATCAAAATACCAATCTACTGTTTCTGGTGACCAGACAACAGAGTAAAGATGAAAACCACGAGTCAGGTCTGATCTCACCGTATGATCATAGGGGTGTGACTCGAGTTTGCCATTTTGATTGGTGTGTAGCGTGGTATGAAAAGTCGAATTCTCGTGTCCAAGATTCTCCAACACATCAATTTCTGGCAAAATGGCTACACCTTCTGGCCAGCGATCGAAGCTGGGCAACAACCAAAACGCTGACCAGAAGCCCTTGCCTTTGGGTACTTTGACATTGGCTTCAAACCGGCCGTATTTTTGGGAGAAGCCTTTTTCGGTTGTCAATACACCTGAAATATAGGGTTGATTTTTTACTGCTCCTAAAAGGTGCTC
Source organism: uncultured Granulosicoccaceae bacterium (assembly GCA_938038175.1). GTDB lineage: Bacteria > Pseudomonadota > Gammaproteobacteria > Granulosicoccales > Granulosicoccaceae > Granulosicoccus. The sequence continues at coordinate 11,375 of CALHRQ010000299.1, forward strand.
AGGTGTTTTTTGCGCAGTTATGCTGAGTACACCATCGTTAATACTAAATGGGTTCATACCATGCAATTTAGGGTCAATATAGTATTGCAGTTCGTTGTTGATGATTGCGTCGCGTTCCCAGATGTAGCTGGTTTTCCATTGGCCTGTACCAGACTCTGCATCCCATAAATCCAGATCGTTAAATTCATCGCTAAAGCTTGGTTGCCAACAATGCTCGTCGATAAAATCACTTGCAGCAGTGGCAGGCAATAACGAATTGAATGCAACAACAGCCATGGCACCCAGTGCTGCAAGTGTACTGATTTTTTTTATGCGGCCCATTGATTTCGCTTTATGTTCTGGTCGTATTCTGGCGGATTCTTGCTGAACCAATCCCATGCATGTTGCAAGCTTTGCTCGATGTCTGGGTAAGCTGGTTTCCAATCTAACGCTTGCATGGCAAGGTTTGCATCAGCAACTAATTCAGGTGGATCACCATCTCGCCTCGCGGCTATTTTATATTGAATATTGATTCCTGTTATTTTTCGGCATGCTTCTATAACCTCCAGCACAGTGTAACCTTTGTTAGTACCAAGATTAAACTGCTCAGCGCCTGCATCGGGTAAATTAAGCATTCTTTGTAACGCAGCCTGGTGCGCTGTGCATAGATCCGTTACATGAATGTAATCACGTATACAAGTGCCATCTCGCGTGTCGAAGTCATCGCCAAAAACACGTAAGGCTGTGTCTTCTGGATTGCCACCGTTTTCTATTCGCAATGCTTCAAATAGTACCAGTGGTAAAAGGTGTGTTTCTGGGCTGTGCCGTTCTCCCAGAGAGCCATCTTCGGCGCTACCGGCAGCATTGAAATAACGTAGGGCAATACTTCTAAAGTTATAAGCCGTCGCGTAGTCCTTTAGCATTTGTTCAACCATCAATTTGGATTGCCCGTAAGGGTTGATAGGCTTTTGTGGCGTTGCTTCGGTAATTGGCAATTGATTAGGTATGCCATAGGTGGCGCAGGTAGATGAGAAGACAAGTTGATTAACGTTAAAGTCTCGCATTGTGTCCAGAAGATTAAGCGTGCCAGCCACGTTATTTTGATAATAGATATCAGGACTACTAACGGACTCTGAAACATAGGCAAGGCCTGCAAAGTGAAACACTGCATCAAACCGAAAGTGTTGAAACAAGGGCGAAAGTCTAGCTTTATCCGCTATATCACCTTCAATTAGCGTTGCTGATAGATTTGCCGCATCCGCGTTGCCTCGTCCAAGGTTGTCGTAGATTATAACGTCGTGGCCATCGGCTTTTAAAAGCCTTGCCATATGTGATCCGATATAACCTGCGCCACCGGTAACTAGTATTTTCTTACCCATACTGCTTCTCCTGATCAACCTGTTTTTTTCTGTCTTCGCGCTAGTTTATTAGTGGACTTTCTGTGTGTATCAAGACGATATATCTCACCCGTTTTTTGGGTTGAGACATTGCCTTCAAAAATGTGTCCTGAGGCTTCTTTGTCAGTATCGAGACGTTTCCTCAAACGTGTTTTCAGCGCTTGTCTATGCTCTCTGTCGCTGGCATTGCTGGCTTGTTTTTCACGTGTACGTTTATGAAGAGGTGATGGTATCGGGTTAAACACACCTCCCATTGCGGTTGCATTGATCGTGACTTGCTGCAGCATGCTAATTGGCAAAGCCACAAAAAATATCCAATACAATTCGCGGTTAACCATGAGCCTTGCTTCAGAGTAATTACTGACTATCAGTGCAACCGAAAACCCCAGAACAAACAATACGCCGGCTTGTTGTCTTTGGTATTGGCAATAAAATATTTCGACCAGTTGCTGCACTATCATCAGCACAGCAAGCGCTGTAAGTGGCAGGCCAATTTCAGAGGCCATTTGAAGCAAGCCGTTATGTGCGTGATACACCGTCCAGGTAAAATCAGTGAGCGCTTCCTGAATCCAGACAGAGGTATCAGTGGGATACCATATTGTGCCGTAGCCATAACCTGTCAGCGGTTTTTGCTGAACAAGCTTCCAGGTCTGGCTCCATACTTCGCCACGTCCAGTCAAGTCGCCCGAGCGTCCAATGAGTTCGGCTGTGTTGACGTTTAAAATCATCATGCCAGCCAAAGAGGCTAACAATGCCCCCAGAATGAGCATGGAAATCAGACCAAGATTAAAACGTCGGGCAAGGTAGAAATAAGACATGAGCATCGCACTGACAAGTAAGGCGAGCAGTGAGGTCGCCGATACAGTGAATGTCAGTACAAGACCAGCGCAAAGCATACCTAAAAAGCAAAGCGCTTTTCTTTCGAAGGCCTGTACGTTGCCCATTACCACAGCACACAAAAGGACGCTTATGGCAGCCCAGAATCCCAATGTGTTTTTGGACGCCATGACGCCTCGCCATACAAGCTGGCCTTCATAATTTTCGATACCCACATCTGTAAAAAAAAGCGCTGCGACAGCACTGGCAATCATCAGTAGTGTCAACACCACCGCTGAGAGAGATAGAATACGTGTGAGTGGAATTGTTAAACCAATATAAAAGGCAATGAGAGTTGAACCAATCAGATGGACGGTTCTTTCCATTGTCAAAGCAGCATCAACAGACCAAAAGGCAGAGAACGCAGTACCGATGAGTAATAGTACGAGTAACAGTCGATAGCGCACTAACCAGGTTATCCAGTTAATACCGAAATTGCTCACGAGCCCAACAAAGGACATAAGATAAATCATACCCCAGAGCAGGTTGACTGCACCTTCTAAGGAAGGGGCCAGTTGATAGGCCAGCGACAGGGAAGTACTGGTGCCCTGAAACAGAACCAGCAACAGTACCGCCATAGACATCAGCGATACTTTACTAAGCCCGTGAGAAGCAACCAGCGACATTATTTTTCCAACGCACTCAGCGGTAGACCGCGTAAACGTACATACTGATCTACTAGTCGTCGATAAAACCGTGGCGCGTAATTTTGAACAACTTGCCGGAGAATGCCGAGTGTGCTGATGGCATTGTGCTTGCGGGCATTAAGCAGTAATTTGAAACTTGCCAACGGCGCTTTGCGTGCCATTGCAACGCTTTTGAATCTTGCTTGGAAACCTGCCCAGGCGGCTTCACTCATGTGTGGTTTTTGTGTTTCCATCCAGTCAAAAAAATTGGTGTATTTTTCAGAGTTGCCACTGAAAATGGGCAGCTGGGACAATGCTGTTGGGCTCATGATATCGGCGTACAGTGTCTTGGGTTGCTCCAACATGACAAAGCCTGTACCGCTCTGCCAGCAATCGATAGCAAATTGGTCGTTGTCACCGAAAGTAACCGTTTCATCCCAACTGACCTTGTCTGCAAGCGAGGCTGGTATGACCATGGTGCTGGTCTGAATAAATGCGCCTTTAATGTAGAGATAATCGTAAATTGATTCTGAAGCACCCATGGCACGGTCAGGTTTTATCCAATATCGGTCAACACCTCGATCAACAATAATTTGGCTGTAAATCACTTTGTCTGGCGTTTGTGCGTATATTTTTTCTGCTTCAGCGAGAAAATCCGGATACCACACATCATCCGCATCCAAAAAAGCGATATAGCGGCCTTTCGCAACGCGCATACCGTGATTTCTGGCGGCTGCCGGGCCTGCGTTTTTTTGCGACACAACGACGAGCCTTGGGTCTGTTATCTGCCCAAGCACCTCGAGCGTATTATCACTTGAGCCATCATCAACAACCACAACCTCAAGCTCCTTTACGCTTTGCTTGAAACAACTGTTAAGCGTTTGAGTGATGGAGTCGGAGCCGTTGTAGGCTGGTATAACAATGGAATAGCGTGGATCGTTATTCATTAGTGACCCTCTCCACGAGTGGTAACCTGGTTTAGATGCGCTGTGAATTTGCCCCAAAACTTCCAGCGCAGCATTTGTGCCTTTGATGCAGACCCTGTGTGTACCAATGCAAGCAGTGAAGTCAGCATTGCCACAGTAAATAAAGCCATTGTTTTGATTCCGCGAACCATTGCATTTTTAAAACCTGGTTGCAGCATTCGCATTACGCGTACACGCGAATTGGCAATATTGATGATGCGCTCTTTCATCCAGTCTGGAGTTAATCTGTTTTCTGGTACATCTTCGTGCACGATAGCTTGTGCGGCCCAATGCATGCGAGCATCTTTTTGAGAAAGCTGTGTAAAAAAGGCCAGATCCTCGCCACCAGAATGTCCGAACGCCGGATGAAAAAAATCGGGTGCCATCTGTTGTATGGTACTGCTGCGAATCATAAAGTTACCGGCTGCTTCAAGTTGGCATTGAGCGCCGTCTGCCACAGTTAGTTCAGCACCATAGTAGGGATTGTTTATCAAAGCATCATCTGTATTTGGTGGAAATACTGAGCGAGTAGGGCCACCGACAATATCCGCATTGTTTTCACGTTGGATTCGCTTAAGTTCGGCCAGCCATTGAGTTTCGGGTTGTTCGTCATCATCAAGAAATGCAATAAATTCTGGCTCTAATGAAAGTGCTTTGGTAACCGCTGCATTACGTGCATGCGAAATACCCGACTGCTTTTCGAGCTGGCAATGTACTTTAAATGGATAAGTATCCGGCAGTGCTTTACAGGCAGCGATTCCTTCGGCGTTAGCATCGTTATCAACTACAACGATCTGCAGGTCGGCCGTATCTTCTAACTTGCCAATGGATTGCAATAAGCTGGTCAGACCAGCAGGGCGCTTGTATGTACAAATGCAAAGGACGGTGCTCACGACTCAACCTTTTGCAGAGTTAGGGGATCGGTTCCAGTTGCGTCTTCAGCGACAATTTGTGAACCGCGTTTTAAGTGTCGCAGCATTATACGTATCAGGTAGAACGCCATAAAACACTCAGCTGCCATGATGCCCAGCAACGTAGATTCCGGGCTAACAGAAAACAACAAAACAGACACTAAAACGCCACTGATAGCAGCACCGTAAACACTGGCCATTGCCAATATGCGAAAATCTTTCATGGCCTGTAAGGCCGCGCTGGGTGCATTGTATATTGCTGCGAAGAAAGTAATAATCGCCCACATTAAAACAATGATACCCATCGGTTGATCAGCGTATTTATTGGCATATAACAGGTTGTGGATGTATGGCCATGCGAAGTACAGGGCAACGCCAAGCAGTACTACAGCGATAGCCATGAGCACGCAGGTTTTTCTGATTTGTGTACGTACCGCATCGAATCGCTGTTCTGATAATGCGATAGCCAGTTCTGGCTTTACCATGTTTTGCCAGGTTAGTAAGGCAACGCGAACCGGACCGAACAAAACCATTCCTGCAGCAAGAGGCGCAAATGAATTAGGCCCATCAAACCAGGTAATGATCAAACCATGCGCCTGTGCAAGAAATAAAGTTGTTAATGCACCCACCAATGCCCAGCGTGACTGAGCCCATATTGCAGTATATCCACCGAGTTTAGATAAAGTGAACCAGTGATGGTTCAATCCGTGTAACCGCCAGCGCTCGATAAACATCGCCACAAGGTTTGCAAGGGCTAAAGCGATGAGTGCGTGGGCCACCGTTATCTGGTAATCCGTGATGAACAGCAGGCCACCAATAATAATTGCTCCAGTGACAACATAGCTAATATCACCTGTTGCTGTGACCAGAGGTTTGAGTTTGGCGTAACCAAAGCTGCGGCTAAACTGACGTGCGGAATATACCGCTACAAATAGTGTCACACCAACAACGGTATCTGCGGGTGTATCACTGATAAAAATGTACGCCACACCCGCGAACATCAGTATGAAGAACAGGATCAAATTGAGGGTGCTAAACAGTGCTTCTAGTTCGGCACGTTCATCTGTATTTTTGATAACAGGTGTATAAACAGTAAGCGGTGTTGATATAAGCGCGTTGTTAATTGCAGCCGCAAACATTGCCAGCACAAACGCGTATGCAAAAATGCCGTAGTCGTAAAGTGACAGAATTCTGATGAGGATCAGATTTACGGCAAAATGAAAACCACTGACGCCAGCTTGTGCGCCAACTGACAACATATAGCGTGATGTTGCCATCGACCACAACTTCTGAACAATAGATTGATGTTCCTGCACCCCTCCATTGTTTTGTGCTAAAGAAGTATCACGAGAGGTATCTTGCTCAACGGAGGCTGGACCCGGTGTCGTCATTCGTGCGCATCGCGGCTTCGCAGCCGGCCTGTAAACCAGTTACGTACGAGGTAGGCACTTAGAATAAGCGGTTCGACAAGATAGCGAAACGCAAATCGGCGAGGATTTTCTATCAAACGAAAACTCCATTCAAGCCCCAAACGACCCATCCATCGAGGAGGTGTTTT
>CALHRQ010000300.1 GCA_938038175.1 uncultured Granulosicoccaceae bacterium
CGTTTGCCAGTTGCTACGGCAACCGACGATTTTTCGATAATGCGATTGGCTAACGAGATAACCGCCGCGTCAAGCTCATCTGCTGGAACTGCAGAATTAATTAAACCCCAGTCCAGAGCTTTTTCTGCAGAAACAAACTCGCCCGTCATTAACATTTCAAATGCACGTTTTCTTGAAATGTTTCTTGAAAGTGGTACCGCTGGTGTGCTACAAAAAAGCGCAACGTTTATTCCTGACACAGCGAACCGTGCATCGTCGGAGGCAATCGCAAGGTCGCAGTTAGCCACTAATTGGCAACCTGCTGCAGTAGCGATACCTTGCACCTGTGCAATCACGGGTTGATCCAGAGCGAGAATCGAATTCATAAAATGGGAGCAGCGCTTGAATAAGGTGTTGTAATATTCTTGTTCGCGTGTATTGCTCATTTGCTTGAGATCGTGACCGGCGCAGAATGCTTTACCTTTGGCTTTGATGACAACCACTCTGATAGAGTCGTCAATTGCATCTACAGCACCTTGCAATGCCTCAAGCATCTCTTCACTTAGTACATTAAAACTATCCGGTGTGTTGAGTGTCAGGGTCAAGATCGAGTTGTGGTTTTCAACAAGTAGTGGCTCGGAAGTAGAATTTGCAATCATCTTTGGCAGGCCCCGTTGTTTAACGATATAAGTGCAGCAGAGTTTGCCATTGAATGCTAACAGCCACAAGCTGTCATCCAGCTTGATGGCCTGCTTAAGCGCCTTCCCTGATATGCTGCAGGTTACTTTTCTAATAAGGCGTGTCCATTGGAACTTAAAATCAGCGTCGAACAATATGAAGCAATCGTATCGGAGCGGCTGCCGTTTGCAACTTTAATGGGGCTAAAACTAGAGCGTATTTCTGAGCAGGGTGTCATCATGCGTGCCTGCTATCAGGATGCGTTCCTTCGCCCAGGTGGTACTATTGCGGGTCCCATCATGATGGGGCTGGCAGATGCTGCAATGTATGCGTTGATCCTGAGCCGCATTGGGCCTGTGGAATTGGCAGTGACCACAAACTTATCAATTAACTTCCTGAATAAACCCTTGCCTGGCGATGTGATTGGAGATGCCCGTATGCTAAAGCTGGGTAAACGGCTGGCAGTTGGTGAGATCACACTGTACAGTGATGGTGGCTCGCGTGAAAAGCCAGTAGCCCATGCTACGGCAACTTACTCAATACCGCCCGCTACTTGAAAAGGTTGAAATTAACAAACGGTGGAAAATAAAAATGAGCACGGGACAATCTTCTATGCCTATTTCTTCTATGCCTATTAAAGCCTGCGTATTCGATGCCTATGGCACTTTGTTTGACGTGCACAGTGCGGTCGGTAGCCTGCAAGCCGACGTTGGTCCACGTTACGCTGAGTTGTCAGCGCTTTGGCGTACCAAACAACTTGAGTACACCTGGCTTCGTAGCCTTATGCAGTCTTATACCGATTTCTGGCAGGTCACATCAGATGCTTTGCAGTATGCAATGGATGCAACCGATTTGAGTGATAGTGCTTTGCACGCAAAACTAATGCAGGCATATCTTGAACTTGATGCTTTTCCGGAAGTGCCACATGTATTGCAGGTACTGCATCAAGCCGGTATACCTTGTGCGATTCTAACTAACGGATCACCTAAAATGATCAAAGCCGCAGTAGACAGTGCGGGTCTTAATGACGTGATCTCACATCAGCTGTCGGTGGAATCTGTTGGCATTTTCAAACCCGATCCACGCGTCTATCAATTGGCCTGCGATACACTGGGGCTTAGCGCAGGCGAAATCAGTTTCCAATCTTCCAATGCCTGGGATGCCTCAGGCGCTGCACATTTTGGTATGCAGGTCGCCTGGGTTAATCGCTACTCGCAACCAGCAGAGCGATTGCCGGGAACCCCAGCTGCAGAGATAAGTGATCTAAACGGATTGCTGGGTGTGGTTGGCGTGTGCTGAAGGCAGTTGTGCATGCAATGTCAGGTTCTGCGTTGTTGTGAACCCGATATATATGAACCTCGTTTGTGTGAATCAGCTTCACCTGTGTTAGCTTCCGCTGAGTCAGGCTCATGATCATCAGCTGGCTCTGCATCGGTGTATGTCTTCTGTCGTCTTTGTGCCAGAACAGAGAGCACCGATAACTTTTCATCTTCGTCCATCAAACGCCATCGCGTAATTTCATCAATCGTGCGCTCACATCCTAAGCAACGCTGTGTGCTTTCATGGATTTTGCACACACCGGTGCACGGCGAATAATTTTCCGGGTTCATTGCTTTTTGTTTATCTGGCATTTAGCGCATTGGCTGCGCGGGATTGATTTGGTTTTCCCACAATCTGAGAAATAAAGTTGCCTGCATCCACCAGTTTTTCAAGATTGAGGCCATGTTTGATACCCAGGCCGTCCAGAAGATATACCACGTCTTCGGTTGCGACATTGCCGCTGGCGCCGCGTGCGTATGGGCAGCCACCAAGGCCCGCAACTGAGGTGTCAATTGTTCGAACACCGTGCTGGAGTGCTACAACTATATTGGCCAGTGCCTGGCCATACGTGTCATGGCAATGCATGGCGATTTTGTCCAATCCAATATTGTCCATACTCAGTTGTTGTAATAGTTTGCTGGTACTACCGGCAGTACCAACACCAATTGTGTCTCCCAGTGAAACTTCGTAACATCCAGCATCAAGCAAACGGCCCGTTAAAGGTGACACTTGCGATGCCATGACTTTTCCAGCGTAGGGACAGCCCAACACGCAAGAGAGATATCCACGCACTCTTATACCAGCCTTAATGGCTTTGGCTGCCAAATGCTGAAAACGTTGCAGGCTTTCTTCTACCGTACAGTTGAGATTTTTTTGAGAAAACGCATCGGTCACTGCTGCAAACAGAGCGATCTCTGAAACACCATGCTCCATGGCAAGGTCGAGCCCTTTCTGGTTGGGCACCAGTGCTGTGTAGCGTACACCTGCTGCTGGCTTGAGCTGCTTGAACACGTCGCCCGTATCAGCCATTTGTGGCACCCACTTGGGAGACACGAAGCTGCCGCTCTCAATCACTTTGACGCCGGCATCAGCCAATTTTTGCAGCAAGGTCAGTTTGTGCTCCAATGTAATGCACTGCTGCTCGTTCTGCAGTCCATCGCGTGGACTCACTTCAACTATATTGGCGGTATCCGGTAAATTCATGCGTGCACCCTATAGCAAAAACCATGTGCGGGATTTGCACATGGCGATTTGCAAAGTATGCGGCTCAGGATACACTGGCTTAGGGAGGATTTGTTTTGAGTGTTTATAATTTTGGGTCGGTTAATATCGACTATGTCTATCGCGTACCGCATTTGGTAAATCCCGGGGAAACCATACCCAGCACGTCGCTGGAGGTGATTCTGGGGGGGAAGGGTGCGAATCAATCTGTGGCTTTAGCCAAAGCTAACATCGATGTACGTCATGTGGGCCGGCTAGGTCTTGGCGATGTATGGGCTAAAGAACGTATGGCTGAGTTTGGCGTTAACACAGATCGCCTTGAGTGTATTAATGAGGCCAGCGGACATGCCATCATTCAGGTAGATGAACAAGCAGAGAACGCCATTGTTTTGCACGGCGGTGCTAATCAGAGTTTTGATCAAGCCAGCCTGTCATCGCTGTTAAATGACGCTACGAAGGGCGATTGGCTATTGCTTCAAAATGAATGTAATGCACTCGAGAATGCGTTTAAGATTGCACAGCAAAAACAGTTAAAGCTTGCCTTTAATCCTGCGCCCATGACTGATTCTGTTGCGCGATTGCCGCTGCAACAGTGTGATTTACTTATCCTCAACGAAGTGGAAGCGAGTGCACTTGCACAGAGCGTGAGTTCAGAGTCGTTTGCACCAGAAAAAGTGGCTGCTGTTTTGACAACATACTATCCAGATTCTCAAATCATACTCACCTTGGGTTCGGCGGGTGCACTCTGGTGCTATAAAGATCAGCGCATCAATGTCGCAGCACCTGTAGTTGATGCGGTAGATACCACTGGCGCCGGTGACACCTTTGTCGGATATTTACTGGCAGGACTCATAGACGGGCTTGAATCTAAAGAGGCTTTGCAACGCGCCTGTGCTGCGGGTGCTTTATCCGTAACAAAAGCAGGTGCGACACCCAGTATTCCATCCAGTGCCGAGTTGAAGGCGTTTACAGAGAGCTTAATTAATGCATAAAGTCATACTCGATACCGACCCAGGCATTGATGACGCTATGGCGATTGCCTATGCACTTGGTCATCCAGACATAGATTTGCTCGCACTAACGACCGTGTTTGGAAATGTAAGCATAGAGAAGACCACGCGCAACGCACAGTATCTGCTTGATTGTATGGGCGCCGAAAAAGTGTCGGTTGCAAAGGGCGCTGCCGTGCCGCTTGTTCAGCCACCGCTGCCACATTCAGAATTTGTGCATGGCGATGATGGTATTGGAAACTGTTATCCCAAAGCGGCGGTTAAATTGAATTCGCAAGCCGCTCATGCCAAGGTGCAATCTCAAGCTGCCGCAGAATATATTGTGTCTATGGCACGTGCAGCGCCGGGAGAAATTACGCTACTTGCGGTTGGTCCCTTAACCAATATTGCACAAGCGCTTATTCTTGAACCCGCGTTACCCGACTTGGTCAAGCAGCTTATTGTTATGGGCGGTACGGTTGACGAACCAGGAAACGTAACACCATTAGCTGAAGCCAATTTTTTTAATGACCCGCATGCGGCGGACACAGTCATGGCGGCCGACTGGCCACTGACCATCGTGGGCCTGGATGTCACGCATAAAATCATGCTCACTGATACACACTTGGCGCGTTTGCGTGATGAGGCTGGGCAGTGCGGTCAGCTCCTGTGGGATACCAGCCGCTTTTACATCGATTTTTACACTAACAATGGTGCAGCGATAGGCCTGGATGAGCCTTGCTGTGCTATGCACGATGCAGCAGCAGTGGTCTTTCTGGTAGAACCCGATGTCTTTACGACTGTTAGTGGTGCGTCAAGAGTTGTCACTGATGGCATGGCTGCCGGTCAATTGGCCATGGATCGAAAAGGGTATCAATACGCCACTGGCCATTGGATCAATCGACCAGTGACGACACGTGCCTGCATGCAGGTCAACACGGACGCAGCACTGAATGCATTTATCAGTACGGTCATTTCATTTGGTTCCAGCTAAGCCCCAAACGGGTATTGCGAGCGTGCATGAATATTACAAGTAAGATGCTATTGCCAACTAGTCGTGGTTTTTCGGGCAACATATGTCGAAACAGTGCCTCATTGTGGTTATCTGTTACATATCGATGACGTTACACTCCGATCCATGATCTAAAATCCTGATATGCGCACAAACAATCCGATTGTACTTTTTTTTGCTCTTGTATTAAGCAGTTGTGGTTGGGTCGATTCAACAGGACGATCCAGCAACAACGTGCCACAAACGCAAATTAGCTTTGCTGATGGATCAGCAGCAGAGGCCACTGTGCTTGAAGAACAGGCTAGCTTGATGTTGTCAGCCAATGCCAGCGACACCGATGGCGTTATCAGTAATTTTCGTTGGAGTGATGATCCGGTAGAGCAAGGCGTGCTTGGCATCTGCTCTGGCCTCGCGGGGTTTAATGCTGCACGTGCTGTAGACACCCTGGCAGAAGCATGTGCTGATGGCCAGGATTGTCAGGTGTCATTTGCGCAGCAAGGTGCGCCACAAAATGGTGAAGTGGCTTTTCTTGTTACAGCACCCAGGCTACGCGCTCCAGTGGGTGTGTCCTATCAACTGGAAGTGACAGACAATGAAGGCGGTGCGGGCATTCAGACATCCACCTTGTGTTTGGTATCCCGTAACGATCCACCTGAGGCGCGGGATGATTCTTTCACGGTTCTAGAAGGGCAGTTGTTTGAAGTTTTTGGTGACGAACTTAATCTTTTAACCAATGACGAAGACGACGACGATGTCAGTAATCAGCCACTGCGTCTGGATCTGACTGCTTTTCGCCCCCCCGAATTTGCTGATTTTTTTGAATTGCGAGAAGACGGTGGATTTAGCTACTCGCCCGTTAGCGAGCAAATCCAGGACACAATCTTTGATTCTTTTGAGTACACAATAACTGACGGGCTCAATACAGTATCTGCTACAGCAACAATCCGCGTTGTGGCATTTGATGACCCACCTGTTGTTCTGGAAAGTATTCCTACTATATTTTTTATCGCGGGTATTCCTTTCGAGATCGCATTGGCAGAATTCTTTGATGACCCGGAGGGTGCTGATTTAAGTTTTGCAATTTCGGATGGTTCGCTGCCACCTTCTGGCCAAGTTGCACTCTCAGCAGATGGCAGGCTTGATGGGGTGGCTGAGTCTGTTGATGTTGGCAATTATCCGCTCACTATTGCTGTATCCGATGGCAACAGTGGGGTGCAAGCTGCGCTGAGCGTGACGGTGCTGGAAAACCTGCCGGTAGAAGCAACATCGGCACCCACGCTTACAAGCAATGTTGGAGAAGCTTTCAGTTTTGACGTCGGTCCGCTTTTTACAGACCCTGAATCTCAACCATTGCGCTATTCATTGGAAAACAATGACAGCTCTGCCAATCTTTCTATCGACGCCCAATCGGGGCAGCTCAGCGGTTTCTTCTCAAGTGCTGGTGCGTTCGAAATTACCGTTCTGGCTGATGATGCTTTTAATGCGCCAGCCAGACTAACGCTTGATGTTATTGTCGAGGCCCTGAATGTGCCGCCCACCTTTGGCGGCACCATTGCCAATCAGCGCGTGACTGTGGGGCAAGCGATTACACCGATCAGAGCCAACGCTACTGACGACGATGGCGATGAGTTGCTAATTACTTTGTCTGGCACCCTACCGCTTGGTGTCAGCCTTAGCGACGCGAATGTGTTGCTTGGTACCCCTACCGAAACAGGTGTTTTTTCAGGCTTGCGCCTGGTTGCGACTGATACCTCTGGTGCCTCTGCGTTTTCAAATGTTTTCAGTATTACGGTTATAGCGGCACCGGTAGTGCCGCCGAGACAGAATCGTGCACCTGTGTTTTCAATGGGTTCGGTATTCAATCAAGGTATCCTTCTGGGAAACACAATTCGCTCAGTCAGGCCCCTATTCACCGACCCAGATAACGATAGACTGACCTTTCAAATTATTGGCAACCGCTTGCCGGCAGGCGTCATCATCAATCGAGCCACCGGTGTTGTGTCCGGGACACCTCAAAGTGCCCAATGGGTGCGGGGTTTGCGCGTGCGCGCGACCGACCCATCCGGTGCCACTGCTGATTCAGACATGTTTTGGATACGTGTGCAATGAATGCCCCAATTCCGTTCACTTTTACTTAACTTCTGTACCGATTTACCGCCAAAACTTATGGGGACATGAAATCACGCTCTGCTCAGTTGAAGCGGGGCTGGTAAATCAGTATGTTTAAGCCCATAACGATAACTGAGACACATATAAAGCAATGGCAGGTCCAGATAGTCAGCGCTATTTATTGATCAAGCACTCGGAAGGTTGGAACGTTGATCGCTGTGCGCTTTGGATGGAACGTTCCGGCACCGCGGTCGATTGGTGTTATCCCGCTTCAGGAGAGGCGTTTCCAGACCCTGCGGATTATTCTGGGGTGATCATTTTTGGTGCTGCTTCCAGTGCTAATGACTGTAAGGAGCTAGAGTGGGTGCGGCGGGAGCTTGCCTTCATAGAACTATGTCTCAAACACGAAACCCCGTTTTTTGGCATTTGTCTCGGCGCACAAATGCTGGCTCGTGTGATGGGTTCCAAAATCTATCCTCATTCGCAAGGCCTGAGAGAAGTGGGTTTTTGTGATGTGCTGCCGACCGAGCAGGCAGGCGATTTTATGTCGAAACCACTTAAGGTTATGCAGTGGCATACAGAGGGTCTTGAGTTACCTGCAGGTACTACCAGGCTCGCATATTCGGAAAGTTTTCCCAATCAGGCATTTAGCGTTAGTGAGCGGGTTGTAGGTGTGCAGTTCCACCCTGAGGTAAATTTGGACGTGTTGCGCCTTTGGCATGAGCGCAACAGACAAAGCGCATCGGGTGTTCTTGATGATGCCACACGCGCTGCCCATGTAGCCGATGCCATCGCCTGCGAACCTGCCATTACTCAGTGGCTCGATGGCTTTTTAGGCAACTGGACAAGAAGCACGGCAAGCGCGGCCTAGCCCTTTAAAATTCAGGCGCATACCTCTGTCCAGAATTATCCTTAATCCAGAACGAATACTTTAATTCGCACCCAAACCGACCAAGCAACTATCACACCTTAAGCGCCTGGTCACATCCGAAATGGTAATAGGCGCCCTGTTGCAAATAGTGTCTGCAAGCGCCAGATCAGGCACAATAGCGGGGTACAGAATTTCGCAGGTGTGATATGGCCAGGTCCTTTCTTATTTATTCAGTAATTGCCGTTGTTGTCATCCTGCTGTTGGGTTTACTTTGGAGGCCTTTTTGGTATTTGTTTGTGCTGGCCGTTCCTGGTATCGCCATAGGTGCATACGACCTTAATCAAACCAAACATTCTTTGCGCAGAAATTTCCCTTTAGTGGGTCGAGGGCGTTGGGTGCTTGAAGCCATTCGTCCCTTTCTTCGTCAGTACTTGTTCGAATCCGAAACAGATGGCACGCCGATAAACCGTATGTTCCGATCTGTTGTTTACCAACGCGCAAAGGGTGCACGTGATACGGTGCCATTTGGTACCAAGATGGATACCTATCGCGATGGATATGAATGGATCGCGCATTCCATTGCCGCTATTGATCCCCATGATATGGATGTTAGCCCGCGTGTCTCGGTAGGTGGTCCAAGTTGCACACAGCCATACGACGCCAGTGTTTTCAATATCAGTGCAATGAGCTTTGGCTCGTTGAGTGCCAACGCCGTTCGCGCCTTAAACAAGGGCGCAGCCAAAGGTGGCTTTGCGCATAACACTGGCGAAGGGGGATTATCGCCTTATCATCTTGAAGCAGGTGGCGATATTATCTGGCAGCTGGGCACTGGCTATTTTGGGGCGCGCGATGCAAACGGCAACTTCAGCCCGGAAAAGTTTGCTGAAACTGCCAGCCAGGCGTCTGTGAAAATGATTGAAATCAAGTTATCGCAAGGTGCAAAGCCAGGTCACGGTGGCATTCTGCCAGCGATCAAAAACACCGAAGAAATTGCCAACATCAGAGGTGTTAAAGTTAGCACCACGGTGCTTTCACCTCCATCGCATAACGCTTTTACGAATCCGATCGAATTTATGGAGTTTATCCGTGAGCTGCGTAATCTTAGTGGCGGAAAACCGATTGGCTTCAAACTGTGTGTTGGGCGCGAAAGTGAATTTGTTGCTATCTGCAAGGCCATGCTGGAAACCGGCATCAAGCCAGATTTTATAACCGTCGATGGTGGCGAAGGTGGCACAGGTGCAGCACCGCTTGAATTCAGCAATTCAGTTGGTATGCCTTTGCGCGACGGCTTGGCTTTTGTGTGCGATTGTTTGTCTGGATTTGATATCAAACAAGACATCACAGTCATTGCGGTCGGTAAGATGTTGTCGGCTTTTCATCTGGCTAAAAACCTGGCTTTGGGCGCTAATATCTGCCTTAGTGCGCGAGGGTTTATGTTATCTCTTGGGTGTGTGCAATCGCTTATTTGTAATACCAATCATTGTCCGACTGGTGTTGCAACTCAGGATCCCCGATTAGCCAAAGGGCTTGTGGTAAGTGATAAATCAGAACGAGTAGCGCGCTATCATGGCGAGACCGTCAAGCACCTTGTTGAGATACTGGGTGCGGCTGGTCTTGAATCGCCGGCGCAACTAACACGTACACATTTGTACCGGCGCATCGATCAGGATTCGATTCGTCGTTATGACGAAATTTTTGAATATATAGAAGTAGGTAGCTTATTGTCTGCTCCGTATCCTGCTCGTTATGAACAGGCGATGGCTGAATCGCATTCATCTTGCTTTACGCCCAACTGTGTTATTGCCCGTCATGGTGAAGGGCTTAAATCTGTCGACATGGCTGCAAGTTCTTGATGGTGTAGCAGGCAACGACGTTGATTCTAAAAATTGAATTGGTAATAGGAGAGACAATGAAAGGGAAGCGATGTGGTTAGTGACAGTGGCTGGTTAACTACCATATTTGTTTTTTTACTGCTGTCCCTGGTCACGGTGCCTATTGCCAAGCGTGCAGGCTTTGGTGCGTCAGTGGGTTATCTGTTGGCAGGCATTGTCATCGGCCCCTGGGGGCTTGCGGTTATTCGAGATACGGCAACCATTGCCTTGTCAGTCGAATTCAGTACTATTTTGTTACTGTTTGTTATTGCACTGCAGGCCTCGCCCGAACGCATTCGCATGCTGGCAAAAGATTTTTTCTCGATCAGCCTGTTGCACCTGATGTTGACTCTACTACTGGTTTTTATTATATCAATGCTGATTGGTTTGCCCTGGCACCATTCTGTTATTGCAGGCTTGGCACTCGCGCTCTCTTCCAGTGCGCTGGCAAACCAGGCTTTTCGCGAGCGCTACCCTGCTGGCTCTACATTAACGGACAAAGGCCGTCGTTTGCTTTTATCGCAAAATCTGGCAGTGGTGCCTATTCTGGTGTTTGTACCCTTGCTGGGTTTCGATGCCGCTGTAACTCACGGTAGCGCATGGCCATTATTTTTTCGCTCCTGTGTGATTGTTATTGCTTTTGCTCTGGCTAGTCACTATTTGCTTTCTCCGTTATTTCGTTATGTTGCGAGTATCGGGCTTGAAGAAGTCTTCGCTGCTTTTGCATTGGTCATGGTTATCGGCACATTGTTGCTGATGCAATCGTTTGGCGTGCCAATGGAGTTGGGTGCCTTGCTTGCAGGTTTGTTACTTACACGTTCAGAATACGGTTCTGCTATCAACGTGGCCATGCGGCCTTTTCGAGAACTGATTTACGGATTGTTTTTTATCTCAGTTGGAATGACTGTCAGCCTGGGTACCTTTATAGGCAAACCCCTGGAAATGCTGGCGCTGGTGATTGTGCTCGTTGGTGTAAAAACATTGGTGTTACGGAATATTCTTCGTTACTCTTCGGTGCCGAAACGCCAGCGAATCTGGTTGGCTACGGTGTTGTCGCAAAGTGGTGAACTTGCGTTTATTATTATTGCGTTTTCGCTGACTCACCATGCTATTACTGACAAATTGAGTTCTGAACTGATGGTCATTGTGGCTTTGTCGATGCTGGCCACACCACTGCTACTACGAATGGCAGACAAACGTGATCTGGTGTCTGCATCAGAACAACAAGAAAATGACAATGCTGGGCTCGATGCTTCCAGTACCCAGGTTATCGTGGCCGGTTTTGGCCGTATAGGAAGAGTTGTTGCTCGATTGCTAAAAAGTAATGGCTATCGTGTGACCGTAATTGATCACAACCCTGAATTCTTCAGCGATCTTCGAAAAGAAGGTTTTTTTGGTTTTTATGGTGATGTACTAAGGCCAGATTTACTTGAGGCTGCAGGTATAGACCACGCGGCTGTAATGGTATTGGCAATAGATGACACCGAGCGGGCAGAACAACTCGTGCGGCGCGTGCGGCGGCAGTATCCGAGTATGACGATCGTGTCTCGGGCTATCGACTCCTCAGATAAATCTGTGCTGTTGGAGAGCGGTGCTGATCGCGCTTATCCAGAGACATTTGAAACTGCGCTGCTGATGGGCGAAGATGTTCTGGAACTGGTTGGTGCAAGCCCGCTGGATGCACAAACCATGACTGAGGCGTTTCGCGATGCCAATGATGAAGCGGATATCACCAAATAGGTTTAGTTAAAATTCGCAACGCAAACGGGAGCTCACTTGTGAAAGGTTCTGATGTTGATTCAATGACCAAGCTGCTGAAGCAGCATGACGTTTCTTTGTCGGCTGTGCGAGCGAACAAGCTCCTGATATCGCTAGGATTACTGGAAGAGGCCGAAAGGCCCAGTTCTACTAAGCCCGGTGTTGTCAAAAAGTACAAGGTGCTCAGTGAAGCAGGCCTGGACTATGGCGTAAACGAGGAAAACCCGCAAAGCCCTGATCAAACCACACCCTATTATTACAAGGACAGCTTTGAGGAACTGGCAGCCAAATTAGTGGCCGCTCGTGATGCCGAAGATAGCGTAAAAAAGAAGCCGTGATACACTTTGGTAAAGTGCCATGCTGAAAGCGCCTGGCGGTATGATCAATCTAAAAGAAATAAAGGATAATGACATGAAATTTGCTCGATTAGGAGCCATTGCGGCTTCAATGCTTGCAGCGTCAATCGCATCAGCTGCAGACATTTCGCCTGCGGTTGTCTTTGATATGGGCGGCAAGTTCGATAAGTCGTTCAATCAGGGTGTGTACGACGGGATGGAAAAATTCAAAGCCGATACCGGTATTGAATACCGTGAGTTT
The DNA here is from genome assembly GCA_938038175.1 of uncultured Granulosicoccaceae bacterium. GTDB lineage: Bacteria > Pseudomonadota > Gammaproteobacteria > Granulosicoccales > Granulosicoccaceae > Granulosicoccus. The sequence goes on from CALHRQ010000300.1 coordinate 12,406, forward strand.
GAAGTCACCAACGAAGCGCAGCGCGAACAGGCCATTCGCCGTATGGCGCAGCGCGGCGCAAACCCGGTACTGTCCATCGGATTTGCTCAAGCTGGGCCATTAGAAATTGTCGCCAAAGAATTTCCTGACACCCGATTCACCATCATTGATGGTGTTGTCGATCTACCTAATGTGCAGTCAGTACTGTTCAAAGCGCATGAAGGTTCTTTCCTTGTCGGAATGGCTGCGGCCATAGCATCTGGTGGTGAGCCAGTGGGCTTTGTTGGTGGGATGGATATTCCGCTTATTCGTGGATTCTCTTGCGGATACAAACAAGGTGCTAAGCATGCCAACCCCGAAACAACGGTTATCGAAAACATGACGGGTACAACTCCAGCTGCATGGAACGACCCTGGACGTGGCAGTGAGCTGGCAAAATCACAATTTGATAAGGGTGTGAAAGTGGTCTTTGCAGCAGCGGGTGGTACTGGTACTGGGGTTTATCAGGCCGCAGAAGACAGTGGTAACCTTGCTATCGGCGTTGACTCCAATCAAAACTACCTGCATCCAGGCACAATGCTGACATCTATGCTTAAGCGTGTTGATGTTGCGGCTTACAACACCTTTAAAAGTGCCATGGACGACACCTGGGCACCTGGTATCCAGGTGCTGGGTCTTGCAGAAGAAGCGGTTGGCTGGGCGCTTGATGAGCACAACGAAAGCCTGGTAACTGACGACATGAAAGCGGCAATTGCTGAAGCTTCAGCAAAAATCATTGCAGGTGAAATTAGTGTGCACGACTACATGTCCGACAACAATTGCCCTTGATAGTATTGTTGTTCATTCAGACTTGTCATTTGTTTTGTAAATTATAGTGATCAGGCCAGTACCAATACGTAAAGTGCGTGTTTGTACTGGCCCGTCTTATCCCAGTCTCATCCCAGCCTCATCCCACTAGAGCCGACATGGTTCAATCAGAGCAAAAAGTATCCTCTACTCATTCATCGACGAGTTCATCTCAATTCGCAATTGAGCTGCGTAACATCTCCAAAAGTTTTGGTGCCGTACACGCCAATCAAAATATTGATCTGCAGGTAGAGCGCGGTACCATACACGGTATTGTCGGCGAGAACGGTGCAGGTAAATCTACGTTAATGAGTATCCTGTACGGCTTTTATCAGGCTGACAGTGGCAGTATCCATATCAATGGTAATCACATTCAGATTAATAGTTCGCGTGAAGCCATAGATGCTGGCATCGGTATGGTGCATCAGCATTTTATGCTGGTCGATACGTTTTCGGTTTTGGAAAACGTGATGCTGGGTGCAGAGGAGCATTCGTTATTAAAACACAGCGCTATTGATGCGCGTAAGGAGTTACAACGCCTGTCTGATACTTACCAGCTTTCGGTAAACCCGGATTCGCTGGTAGAGAATCTTCAGGTAGGGGAGCAGCAGCGAACCGAAATTTTAAAAGCGCTGTATCGCAAAGCTGAGATATTGATATTGGATGAGCCTACGGGAGTACTAACACCGCAGGAAGCAGATCAACTGTTTGCGGTTTTGCAAGCCCTAAAAGAACAGGGTGTGACGGTCATTCTTATTACACACAAGCTTCGCGAAATTATGGATATCACTGATACGGTTTCAGTGTTACGTCAGGGGCAGATGGTGTCGCACTTAAATACAGCTGATACATCCATGCAAGCACTGGCTGAGCTTATGGTTGGTAGAAAGCTGGATACCCAAAATCATCAGCGTGTTGATGCATTGCCATCAGAGACACCCAATAGAATTGAAGTGTTTGATCTTTGTTTGCGTAATGCTGCTGGGCAGTATCGACTGGACCATATAAACCTTAATGTAAAAAGTGGAGAGATAGTTGGGGTTGCGGGCGTTGCCGGTAATGGCCAAAGTGCGCTACTGGAAGTGCTGGCGGGCATCGTTCCACCAGAGAGCGGCCGTTTCATTATCAATGGCAGAGAAGTCTCTGTGTCTGATCCAGTTGACCCTCGCCAGATGCGGCAGATGCGTGTTAATCATGTACCCGAGGATCGGTTAAAGCTGGGTTTGGTCAAAGCGTTTACCGCGGCAGAGTCTTCGGTGCTGGGTTACCTACACCAGGATAAATTTAGCTGGCGTGGTTTGTTGCAGCTGTCCAGCATAAAAGCGATGTGTCGCCGCTTGATGGACAGCTTCGATGTGCGACCAGGAAATCCCAATCTTAAGTCGGCGTCTTTTTCTGGTGGAAACCAACAGAAACTTATCCTGGCAAGAGAGCTTGATAAAAAGCCGGAGGTGCTGCTGGTTGGCCAGCCAACTCGTGGCGTGGATATCGGTGCGATAGAGCTGATTCATCAAAAAATAGTGGATATGCGTGATGAAGGTTGTGCCATATTACTGGTCTCCGTAGAGCTTGATGAAATACTGGCACTCAGTGATCGAATAGTGGTGATGTTTGAGGGTCGCATCGTGGCTGAAGTTACCGGTAGTGAGGCTGATAAAACCACACTGGGCTTGATGATGGCTAATGCACACGAGCGTGCAGCATGAATACCAGCAACATCACATTGCCAGCCTGGCTCGATATTGTCATCATCCCTTTATTGAATATCGCGCTTGCACTGTTGTGTGCCGGGTTCATTCTGTTGCTGATCGGCGTCAACCCTGTAGAGGCCGTTGGCATTATGCTAAATGGTGCTTTTGGATACGACGAAGGCGTTGGCTATACGCTTTACTACACAACCAACTTTATTTTTACCGGACTTGCAGTTGCCGTGGCTTTTCATGCGAACCTTTTCAATATCGGAGGGGAAGGGCAGGCCTATATAGCCGGGCTGGGTGCAGCGCTGGTCTTTCTGGCCTTTGACAGTTCATTGCCTGCACTCATACTGATTCCGTTCGGTATATTGGCATCAGCATTGTTTGGTGCGCTATGGGCTTTTATACCTGGTTTTTTACAGGCTTACCGTGGCAGTCATGTTGTTATTACAACCATCATGTTTAATTTTATTGCCTCGGCCTTGATGGTGTATTTGCTGGTTAACATACTCATCAAACCTGGCCAAATGTCACCGGAAACACGCTATTTTGAAGTCACTACCTGGCTCCCCAAAATGCACGAATTTGTCGCTTTGTTTGGATACAACATCACTAAAACTCCGCTCAATTTGTCGTTTTTTTTAGCGTTACTTTGTTGTGTTCTGGTCTGGATCTACATATGGCGAACTCGTTGGGGTTATGAGCTTCGTACCGCAGGTTTTAGCGAAACGGCAGCTCTTTATGCTGGTATCCAGCCCAAGCGTGTGGTTGTCATCACCATGTGTTTGTCGGGTGCGCTGGCTGGCGGTGTGGCGGTTAACGAAATCATGGGGGTGAATCACAGGCTGATCATGAATTTCCCGGCAGGCTATGGTTTCACCGGTATCGCGGTCTCTCTAATGGGACGCAATCATCCTGTGGGTATTATTATGGCGAGCCTTTTATTCGGAGTGCTGTATCAGGGTGGTGCCGAGCTTGCGTTTGAAATTCCATTAATCACTCGCGAGCTGGTTGTCGCAATACAGGGGTTAATCATTCTATTTTGTGGTGCACTTGCACTGATGCTACGACCATTGGTGGTGAGAGCGTATCTTGTATTTAGGCCAGTGACCGGAGGGCATGCTTAATGCCAGCCTGGCTAGCAGATCTTTATGCCATATTAGATGCTACCTTGCGTCTGTCTACGCCACTTATTTTATGTGCGATGGCGGGTTTGTTTTCCGAACGCTCTGGTATTGTCGATATCAGCCTGGAAGGCAAAATGCTTGCTGGTGCATTTGCCGCTGGCAGTGTGGCTGCCCTTACTGGTTCGGCATGGTTGGCGTTGCTGGCTGCCATAGCAGTCAGCATGTGTCTTGCGCTGGTGCATGGCTTTGCCTGTATTACACACCGTGGCAATCAGGTTGTGAGTGGGCTTGCTATCAACATTCTCGCTTCAGGTCTTACCGTTGTTGTCGGAATAGCCATGTTCAGTCGGGGCGGTCAAACGCCGTCGTTAGCCAGTGAGCAACGCTTTTTACCCGTGGATATTCCAGGCGTAGATGCTCTCGCCAGTGTGCCGGTGTTTGGCCATTTTATTAGTGCTGTGATAAACGGGCACAACATATTGGTGTATCTGGCTCTGTTATCCGTATTCTGTACATGGTGGCTTGTTTATCGAACCCGTTTTGGGTTGCGCTTGCGAGCGGTCGGTGAAAACCCATTAGCTGTTGATACCGCCGGTTTGTCTGTTAGCGGTTTACGCTACCGAGCTCTGATGATCTGCGGCGCTCTGTGTGGCATTGCTGGCGCCTACCTTGCGATTGCTCAAAACGCATCCTTTGTGCGTGAAATGACGGCTGGGCAAGGTTATATCGCACTGGCTGCGCTTATATTTGGTAAGTGGCGGCCTGTGCCGGCATTGTTTGCCTGTCTGATGTTTGGTTTTCTGGATGCAATAGCGATTCGCCTGCAAGGGGTTGAACTGCCGGGCATTGGGGAGGTCCCCGTACAGCTGATACAGGCGCTGCCTTATGTGCTAACCGTTGTGTTGCTGGCAGGTTTCATTGGCAGGGCTGTAGCGCCAAAAGCCATTGGAACCCCATTTGTCAAAGAGCGTTGATCGCTGCGCTTTGTTACAATACCCTAGCTGTAGTCCCATCGTAAGTTTTAAGCACTAAGACCAAACTGCATGAATACTATTCTATTGTCCTTGCCGGTTAACGAAAAAGTAGGCTTGGCATTTTCAGGCGGCCTTGACACATCGGCGGCGATTGCCTGGATGCGCCAAAGAGGTGCATTGCCTTATGCATACACTGCAGATCTTGGTCAGCCAGATGAAGACGACTTCAACGACATTGCACAGCGTGCGAAAGACTATGGGGCAGAGCTTGCACGTACGGTAGATTGTAAAGACGTTATGGTTCACGAAGGCTTGGTTGCAGTGATGTGTGGCGCGTTTCACATCGAGAGTGGCGGTAAGCGTTACTTCAATACCACGCCGCTTGGCCGTGCGGTCACCGGCACCATTCTCGTTAAAGCCATGCAACAAGACGATGTCAATATCTGGGGTGATGGCTCAACCTATAAAGGTAACGATATAGAACGCTTTTATCGCTATGGCCTAATGGCTAATAAAAATTTGCGAATTTACAAGCCTTGGCTCGACCGTGACTTTGTTGCAGAGCTTGGTGGCAGAAGTGAGATGAGCGAATTTCTAAC
>CALHRQ010000301.1 GCA_938038175.1 uncultured Granulosicoccaceae bacterium
CCCTGTTTCGAAAGCCCACACAATTTAATGATCATTATTGTCTACCATACCACACCGTTGTCAAATACTGGCGACACCAATCAAGCACGTGCTCAATCCTACTGTACCGCGCGAAAGTCCGCGCATGTCGGCGTCGGCATCCACGGGCTAGAGGGGGCACAGGCGGTGAACAACTCGGACTTCAGCCTCGGCCAGTTCCGGTTCCTGAAAAAGCTTCTTCTTGTACACGGCCGGTGGAGCTACCGCCGCATCTGCAAGGTGTGGGTGGCTACGTCGAATCATCGACCGAAATAGGGGAAAACGCTGGCCGTAGGAGTTGTGCGGCGATTTTTCTACATCTCTTTTGGAATGCTTGCAATAGAGGGAGCGGGGATGCGACCCCCGAAACGCGTCAGCACGATGGCCCACCAGGGGATAGTTTCACGGGTGGATAGCACACGCGGCACGGACTAAGAGTATATCTAGAGAGGCGCCCGTCCATTCTCAGCTTATGGCAACGGCTTATGGCGACCGATGACTATGTCGTCCGGTCACGTAGTAGAAAAATACAGCTCTTCTAGGCAAATCAGAGACGCTCGAACTTGAAAACATGTTGTGTCAGGCACAGACCATCATCGTTGGTGCACACAACCGCACAGAAAGCCGCGGGGCACATGCGCGAGATGATTTCGAAGACCGCGACGACGATAACTGGATGAAACACACGCTAACATGGACAGACGAAAAGGCCAGCGTATCGATTGACTATCGGCCGGTACACATGTACACCTACAGTGACGATTGCGAAGTCATTCCACCAAAGCAGCGCGTCTACTGATACTCGTGTATGGGTGGCACATGCATGGGTTTACGTGTGCATGCATGGGTTTACGTGTCCAGGTACACAGGTACACAGGTACACAGGTACAAGTTTACGCATTTTTTGACATAGACAAAAAAAGAGTTAGCGCACAAGGTCCAATCTGAAAAAAAAAAGCGACACGCGTTAACGCATTAGTGATAGTTAAAGTGTCATCGTTAAAGTCGGTGTTACATTGGCCGACTGCTGAATTAACAAGATCCGGAGAAAGTTCATGGCGGAATTCACACTCCCCAGTAATTCAATTGTCACCAAAGGCCAGCATTTTGCTGCGCCAGAAGGTGCTACCAATATCCGCACATTCAAGGTGTATCGCTACGACCCGGACAGCGGCAAAAACCCGCGTATCGACAGCTTCGATGTCGATATGGACAGCTGCGGCCCGATGGTTCTCGACGCCATTCTTAAAATAAAAAACGAAATGGACTCTACCCTGACATTTCGGCGTTCGTGCCGTGAGGGCATTTGTGGTTCATGTGCAATGAACATAGACGGGGGCAACACCCTCGCCTGCACTATGGCCATAGCGGATATTGAAGGTGACGTTACCATCTACCCACTGCCCCATCAGGCGGTTGTAAAAGACCTGGTATCTGACCTGACGCACTTCTACGCACAATACGCATCAGTAGAACCGTGGCTTAAATCAGATTCGCCAGCACCACCTGATCGCGAACGTCTGCAATCGCCAGAAGATCGCGAAAAACTTGATGGTGCGTATGAATGTATTTTATGTGCTTGTTGCTCAACCAGCTGCCCAAGCTACTGGTGGAATAGTGATCGTTATCTTGGCCCGGCCGCACTGCTTGCCAGTTACCGTTGGCTGGCGGACTCACGAGATGATGCAACCGGAGAGCGGCTCGATGATCTTGAAGATCCGTTCAAGCTGTATCGTTGCCACACAATAATGAATTGCGCGCAAGTTTGCCCCAAGGGGTTGAACCCAGCTAAAGCGATTGCAGAAACCAAGAAGATGCTGGTTCAACGTCGCTTGTAAAAAGTTCAATATAGGCCAAGGGCAATTTGTCGCTTAGTCGTTACGTAAATGGGTTGCAGGTTAAACCGCTTATGCAACCAGAGTTGATTAAAAGCTATGAGCGAAAAATCCAGATTGAGGTGGAAATGCCGGCGCGGCATGCGAGAACTCGATCAAGCCATGCTCGGATATCTGGATAACCACTACGACTCTGCATCGGAGGCAGAGCGCGATGTTTTTGAAACACTGTTGGACTTTCAAGAGCCAGAACTCTATCGGCTCGTCAGCGGTAAGGACAAGGATGCCCGATACCAAACCATCATCGATAAAATCACGCACAGTCTGGTCAACGCCAATCAAGGCATCAAGAACGTTTAATTGCCTGATATCGCTTTTCAGCCTTCTTGCAATCCGTTCAATCTGGTTGAGTTCGTTACACCCTCTGGCGCTAACGCTTATATCGTTTGCCATAATAGCGGCCGCAATTGCCATCATCATAGACAATGCCAAACCGCGTTTAGTATCGTGTGATGATCAACAAAAGTGGCACATCAAACAAGGTCAAAAACGATTCAAAGGCAACCTGAGTAGCGGATGTTTCCAATCCAGCCACCTTCTGGTGCTGGCTCTCAGGCCTGAATCAGGTCTGACTCAGCACATTATGATCTGGCGCGACGCCGTTTCACCAGAACAATTCAGCGCACTGCAAATTACCCTGGCCGATTACACACGTCGCCTTCGACACTGAACGTCAGTGGGAACATGCGGTACACTTACAGATCAGGCATTTTGAGCCGATATTTTTAGCCCTCCGCCCTGTTTGGGTTGAGAACTTCGGCCTGTTATCAGGGTAGATAAACATGAAACAACCGATTTTTCTCGGTGTTAACGTCGATCACGTAGCAACTGTCAGGCAAGCTCGGGGCGGCATCTTTCCAGACCCTGTACATGCTGCGCTACAAGCTGAAATCGCAGGTGCTGATGGCATCACCATGCACCTGCGTGAAGACCGGCGACATATACAAGATCACGACATAGAGCGCTTTGCTGTTTGCACGCAATCCAAATTAAATCTGGAGATGGCGGCTACTGAGGAAATGATTAACATGGCTCTGCGCATAAAACCGCACGATGTCTGCATCGTCCCGGAAAGCCGTGAAGAACTCACCACAGAGGGAGGCCTTGATGTCATCGCTAACCAAAGCCGTCTTAAAGATCTTTGCTCAGCCATGCACGACGCTGGCATATTCACATCCCTGTTTATAGACCCGGACGAAGCACAAATCGAAACCAGTGCACGCATCGGTGCACCTGTTATCGAGTTGCATACTGGCGCTTATGCCGAATCTACCAACGATACTGATCGCTTGGCAGAGCTTGCAAAACTACAAAGTGCTGCGGATTTTGCCTACAGCATGGGCTTATTGGTTAACGCTGGACATGGACTGCAGTTCAATAACGTTCAACGCATTGCCGAAATTGAAACCATTAATGAGCTGAACATTGGCCACAGCTTGATTGCACGCGCAATGTACACAGGCTTACCTGAGGCGGTGAAAGAGATGAAGCGCCTCATGGTAGAAGCGCGAATCTGGCCCTGAATAAGCATGGAGATGTTCGCATGATTGATGGTATTGGTGTAGATATCGTCACCATTAGTCGAATAGCAGCTACGCACAAGCGCTTTGGGGAACGTTTTGAAAGGCGTTTTCTGCACCCGCAGGAAATCAAAGCATTGCAAAAACACAAACGGCCAATAAATTTTTTGGCCAAACGTTTCGCAGCAAAGGAAGCAGCCGTCAAAGCATTGGGTACAGGTGAGCGCGGCGGTGTATTACTCAGCGATTTTTACATTGTGCACAATGAGCTGGGAAAGCCAGAGCTTAAAGCCAGCGGAAAGGCAGCCTCTGTCTGCAAATCTAAAAACATATCCCGCATGCATGTTAGCCTTAGCGATGAGAAAGATCAGATTGTTGCGTTTGTTGTGCTTGAGTCCAGAGAACCTGATCAAAACACTGCGTAAAAAATAATCCTTATAAGAGATGGCGACAGTGAGTGGCAAATTGGCAACAAACAATAAACAATAAACGCCAGACAACAAGCACTAGATAATAAGAACTAAGAAAACCTAAACCAACAACTCACAATAGAAAAACCGAATAAATCAGGTCAAAAAATATATGCAAGTATCTTCAAAACCTGTAAAAGGTATGCGTGACTTTGATCCGGCTGAAGCCAGATTACGCGAATACGTTCGGCAGCATATCCTCGACAGCTATAAAAGTTTTGGCTTTAATTACATTGAAACACCGGTGATGGAAAACATCGCACTTCTGCAAAATGCAGAAGGTGGTGAAAACCTGAACATGTTGTTTAAAATTCTCAAGCGTGGCGAAAAACTCAAGCTGGACTCTGCCGTGCAACATGAGAACGAGCTTGTGGATTACGGATTAAGATTCGATCTGACACTACCACTGGTACGTTTTTACGCAAACAATCACAGCAGATTACCCACACCGTTCAAATCAATACAGATGGGTTATGTTTGGCGTGCGGAGCGCGCTCAAAAGGGCCGCTTTCGCCAATTTATGCAATGCGATATCGACTACCTTGGTGCTGCCGCAAATTCAGTTGAAAAAGAATTAATTCATGTAACCGCCAACACCTTGCACTCACTTGGATTCACGCGTTTTAAAGTGCGCATAAACGATCGCAGAATTTTGGAAAGTCTGGCAAAGCACTGCGAAATTGATCCTCAAGCGCTAGGTAATGTGTTGGTTACACTAGATAAGCTGGATAAAATCGGCATTGAGGGTGTGAAAACCGAACTTGGAAAACTGTCGCTTGCAGAGAGCAGTATCCAAAAAATGATTGTGGTTATTGCTGCTGTTGAAGCGGGTGATATCTCAATTGCCAACCTAAGAGATCAGATACCCACTGTAGATGAAGCTGTCGTAGAAAACATGCGTTCAATTATCGAGGACGCAAACAAGCTTGCAGATGGGGCTTATCAGATCGTATTTGATTTATCCCTGGTGCGTGGCATGGGGTATTACACAGGTCCT
>CALHRQ010000302.1 GCA_938038175.1 uncultured Granulosicoccaceae bacterium
GGTATTCAAGCACTGCGCGGTAATACCAGGCATTGGCAACTGCGGCATCATCTTCACACTCAAGGGCGAGCCTCTCTGAGGCAATAAATGAGGATTTAGCTTTGTCCAGATCACCACTTTCGTATTGCAACAATCCCAGCAAAGAAACAACTCGGCAGCGAAGGTAGAGGTCATCATCTTCAAAGCGATTAGCGATACGAATCGCCGCACGTGCCCACTTCTTATAATTGCCTCTCTGTTCAATAAATGTGTAGCTATTGATAAATAGAGTGGCGGCGCGTGCACTTAGAGATGGAATCGAGGCTGCGACGCGAATTGATTTATAGAAACCATCCTGATTGTCATCGAGAATGTCATATGACTTTTGCTTGTCATCAACGAGAATCCGTTCGAAGTAACCGAGATTGCGCCCGATCATTTCAACGTATCCGCTGTCAACACTCACAATTGCAACTCCTCGTCCTCATCACCATCGTCCGCTTCATCCCAATGATTTATGTTGGTTTGAAGGAAGGAAGCAGTAAGTCGATGGACTCCGTATCTGCGCTCCCAGGTTGTGCCAAGTAACTCAAGTAAAGAGCGATTTACCAGGTCATTCATAGCTGGCCATAACTCAATATCGTCTAAGGCGGTGATAGCACGAATTTGCTCAACTGATCCACCGCTTTCTGCAACCAGGGGCATTGCGCGTAACAGGCGTCGTTGTGTGTGGGTAAGTGCCTGCCATGTACGTTTATAGATTCGGTCATACATCAACTCAACTTCAGATGTGTTCCCCTGGGTCAGATCGTTTAGCACAAACTCGACCGGCATGGTCATTGCAAGACTGACAACTAGCTTGAGGGCCAGAGGATTCCCGCCGACGATATCGTATATATAGGAAGCCTGGTCATCAGTTGCAATTGCAAGGTCGGGCTGCCCAATAATCTGTGCATGGTGGCGTAATAAACTGCCAGCATCGGCGCTTCCCAGGCTATCAACGCTGTATGAAAAGACGGAGGCCTCACCGATTGGTCTTACCCGGGTTGTAAGCAGGAATTTACTTGGGCTGGCCCAATCCTGTAACTGCCGCATTAAAAATGCAGTGTTTGAAATTGTCTCAAGATTGTCGATTACGATTAGGTGAGGTTCTTCTTTTAGTACCTGCCGAACACGCGCCAATCGCGATTCGCGGCTGGCATTCCCTGCAACTTCTGGTGCAACTGATTTGGCAATTTCATTTGCGAACAGGTCTATTGCGGTGCTGTAGTCGAGGGAATCATTGTCCAGTGAAAGGGCGTCGGCACGTATCCAGACAATTTCGTTGAAACGGAAGTGACTTACGACGGTGCGGGTAACTTTGTCGGCGAGGGCGGTTTTGCCAATGCCACCTATTCCGGTAATTGCGACGACGAATGAAGTTTCGGCCGAAAGGATTTGACTCACCAGCAGATCAAGGCCGTCGTCACAACCAAATAGCGCACTATATGTTGACGGTGGCATCTTACTCTCAATTTCATGAATGCGCTGCTTACGCCGCTCAGTTTCATCATGTGAGATTATTGCCGTCAATTCTTCAATTGCCTGTCGTTGATTATGACGAATTTGATCAAGCGTCATTTCAAGAAGCTCAGCCGTTTGGCCGAGCGTTTTTGACAATATGAATCGGTTATTGAGAATATCTGCGAATGTCTGGTTTTGCCGCTCGAGTTTAAGCAGAGCGCTCGAAATAACATGGTTGGTTTTCAGGCGGGGCATTGGAACAGATGAGGCAGATGAAGCGCTTGAGACGCTGGTTTCTTTTACGTCCTGGTACAGCACAAGACTACTAAGAAGATCGTCTTTCCGACTGATCACCTTATCCCAGGCTCGCAAGGCATTATGTACACGATCCTTCAAGTCGCTAGTAGATATCTCTGCTTCCCGTACGTAAAGCGCATCATTCACTTTCATCAAAAACCCATCCAAACCAATTGTGCTGTTATAAGGATACAAGTGCGGTGAATCAGTTGGCAGGCAAGCTTTAGTTGAGCCAGCTTCCAGATCTCAAAATTCTCACTCAGTTTTGCACAATTCAATTACAACATCGACTTTTTTGTGATATTAGCACAGAAGATAACATTTACGCTCGCATATCCACGCCAGATACACAAGCTCGCACAAGCTCGCACATCGCCGCACATTTGAACCTCGTTTAGAGAGATCCCTGGAAGAGGTGCATTGTGGTTATACCTGCAAAATGCTTACGCATAATTGTGCTTCAATGTTTTGTTTTTCAGCAGGTAGAAACTTACGACAGTTTTTCTTCCAATAGAATTATTTGTCTGCTAGATGGCAGATGATCAAAACAAGAGTCTATTTGCAACCCAGGCATCATTTAATAAGCATAACTTCATAAAAATTTTTGACTGAGTTGGTAACTGACATAATCAGTTTTTTCAGGTGATTTAGAGTGGAGTTGACGTAATCCAGGCTTGTATAAACATGCTGGCATTCAGGTGTACTTTGGTTGCCGCCTCTTACTTGTTCTGGTAGCATTTAACCTTGTGCAGTCAAAGGATACAGCTTGCGCTTCAGCGATAATTTTGCTGAATTGTGTCCGAACGTGAGGCAAATTTGCCTCTATGTTTGAAATAATCAAGGTCAATAAACCGTGTGTTGTCGTAGTTTGACAGCTGTTGTTTGGTTTTTGTTCGTGTAAGTTCCTTCAATTTTCGTCCACTGACTTCATTTTTAGAAAAGTAATGACGTTGTTATCTCTCACCTGAATCGCCATTTTTGGCGGTGGTTTAAAGGTGAGCGACGTTTTTGTTTGGCAATATCAAGTGAAATTTCTCCGTTTGTCGGAAGGGCGGAGCCATGCTGCAACTAACTAATTGTAGGTAACATTTTATGAAAGGAATTATTCTTGCTGGTGGGAAAGGCACCAGGCTTTATCCCCTGACATTGGCTATTAGTAAGCAGATG
>CALHRQ010000303.1 GCA_938038175.1 uncultured Granulosicoccaceae bacterium
CCGGTGCTTTCAACGAAGCCGAACTTGCTAACCTTGTAATGATAGATCCTGCACAGGTGCCAGAAACGGATACATCGCAATGGCTTAGCCAGGGCCACAACACCCCGCTGGCTGGGTTAAGTAACCTGCAAAGTTGTACAGGGGAAAATATCCCTCTGAATGGATCTGTGCGGGCAGCCTGCGTGAACGGTAATCTTTTACTGAAGTAGTTGGTTGCTGTAATAATTGCTAAGGCTGTCGCTGCCAACACCTTTGAAATACCAATTAATTCATACTCTTATATCCATTAGAAACCACAGACTCAAGTATTTCCACCTAATGCAGTCCCGGTTTACCGGCGATTTTAACATTCAGAATTTCGCTCTTTTTGTGTTTCCTGTACAGCCAGCTGCCCCTGTGTTGTAATGGCAAGACAGTAACCCCTCAAATTACGGGGCACCAATTAAATCCAATCAGGAGGAGCACACTTAACATGTCAAGAAGAAAATTCCTTACCAGCAGCGCACTAGGCCTTGGGGCGGCAGCGGGCTCTGGTCTCATCACATCAGCACCTGCGATAGCACAAAACAAAACCAAATTAACGGTTGTCTCTACCTGGCCACGTGACTTCCCTGGTTTGGGTATCAGTGCTCAGCGCCTTGTCGCTCGCATTACGGAACTATCGCAAGGTTCAATCGAAACAGAATACTTCGCTGCTGGCGAGCGTGTTGGTGCCTTCGATTCATTTGACGAAGTAGCATCCGGTAACGCACAAGCGTACATCGCAGCTGACTACTATTGGAAAGGCAAGCATCCAGCTTTTGCATACTTCACAGCCGTACCTATGGGCCTGACCACAACGGAGTGGACTGCCTGGATCAAATACATGGACGGACAAACTCTTTGGGACGAAGTCTCAGCAGAATTTGGCCTCAAAGCATTACCATGTGGCTCAACTGGTTGCCAGATGGGTGGTTGGTTCAACAAAGAAATCAACAGTGCTGACGACCTTAAAGGTCTGAAAATGCGTATTCCGGGCCTTGGTGGCGATGTTATGGCCAAACTGGGTGCATCACCTGTCTCACTGCCGGGTGGTCAAATTTATGAAAACCTCGTTTCCGGTGCTATCGATGCAACAGAGTGGGTTGGCCCTTACAACGATTACTTCATGAAGTTTTATGAAGCAGCCAAATACTACTATGCTGCGGGTATGCACGAAGCTGGCAGTTCTTTGGCGTTCGGCATGAACAAAGAATTCTGGGATGGTTTATCGGCTCACGAGCAAAACATCATCACTGCAGCTTGCTACGAAGAGCATGCAAACCAGTATGACGAAGCCGTAGCAAAGAATGGCGAATACCTTGCCAAGATGATTAACGAAAACGGCGTAGAAGTGCGTGAATTCAACGATGATACTTACGATAGCTTCGGTGAAGCGGCGGAAGAAGTATTCGAAGAAACACGTGATCACAGTGATCTGGCAGCTAAAGTACACGACAGCTTCGCAGCTGCTCGTACAGAGCTAGGTGGCTGGATGAAGTACGCAGCCGTTGGTTACAGTAACCAACGCAACCGCGTTCTTGACCTGTAATTCCGTTAGAGTATTTAAAGCTTTAACCTGAGATGGGGCGAACTGCCCCATCTTTTTTTTGGTTAAAATTAAGGCAGAGAATAAGTCGAGGTGGCAATGAATAATAATGAATCCGACGTGGCGCGCCCAGCGCCAATGATCCGAATGTTTGGCTGGGCCATGCTCGCCACCTTAACCACCTATCTTATAAATAACTATCTCACCATCAACAACGACTTGCCGGGGGCATCTGCGCTCCTTAGTGGTAAATTTAGTATCGGTGCTTTGGTGCAAGCTGGCATTTATGCCGCTGGCATTGTGCTCGCGATATTATTCGTTCGCGGTTCAGAGCATCGTAGTTTGCGAACCGATGCCAAGCTGATAACTCGTATTAATACTTATATAATCCGTGGATTTTTCTGGGCAGTTTTGTTTGTAGGCCTGGCCGATATGGCCATTTCATTTTTGCGCGTTGAAGGGCTGCTTGGCGACGTGTTCAAGCCCGATATGGTAAAAGAGTTAGGGCGCTCCACCTTTCGTGGCACTTATGTACATTACCCGTTAATTGCGTTAGGTTTCTTTGTCGCTTTGTTCACGCGCACTCTGGGTTTTCACTGGCTCGCTTTATTAATCGTCATTGCCGAACTTGCCATCGTTATCACACGATTTATATTTTCGTACGAGCAGGCTTTTATGGGTGACCTTGTGCGCTTCTGGTATGCCGCACTGTTTTTATTTGCCAGCGCTTACACACTGCTCGAAGAAGGACATGTGCGCGTCGATGTTTTTTACGCAGGCCTTGCACGACGAGCTAAAGGTAGAGTGAACACAGTCGGTGCTATTCTGCTTGGTATGACTCTGTGCTGGACCATCATCATCATCGGTTTTAAAGGCAAAGCCTCAATCATCTATGGTCCCTTATCCAATTTTGAGGTATCGCAATCTGGCTTTGGCATGTACACCAAATATTTGATGGCGGGGTTTTTAGCCGTGTTTGCGGTCACCATGCTTATTCAGTTTGTCAGCCAGATGTTCGAAGCCTGGGCCGACTGGCGTGAAGACCCAGGTGGACGCAAAATTGACACCCCCGAAGCAGCCTCTCACTAACAACAGCGCGGAATAAAATCATGGAACTCGTCTTCCTTGCACTACTCTTGATTCTTCTTGCAGCCGCGCTGGGCTCCGGTTACCCGGTTGCGTTTGCTTTACCCGGTGCTGCTATTGTCACCATCTCGCTTGCGGCTATTGCTGGTTATGTATTTGGCGGGGGCAATGTCGATGCCTACTTTGCACATGGAGGGCCGAGCCAATGGCTCAGTGCAGGTGTCACCAATTTACGCGGGATATATTGGGAAGTTGAACGCGATACGCTCATTGCAATTCCCTTGTTTATTTTTATGGGCATCATGCTTCAGCGATCAAAAATCGCTGAAGATCTGTTGGTTACGATGTCTCAGTTGTTTGGCCCCGTCCCTGGTGGGCTAGGAATATCCGTGGTGTTTGTTGGTGCGTTGCTTGCCGCCACCACCGGTATCGTTGGTGCAACTGTCGTTGCCATGGGTCTGATCTCATTGCCGGTCATGCTGAGAAATGGTTACTCACAACCATTGGCCACTGGTACTATCGCCGCCTCCGGAACGCTTGGCCAGATCATCCCTCCCTCCATTGTCTTAATCATTCTGGCAGACCAGTTAGCCAGTGCAACTGATCAGGCTGGCACTGCGCGTAAGGCGCTACATAAAGCGGCCACAGGCGAGCTTTCCATGCCATCGGAATATTCAGTCACCTCAACCAGTGCGGGGGAAATGTTTTTAGGTGCATTGGTTCCAGGGCTGGTACTGGTTGGTTTGTACATGTTGTACATACTGATTTATGCCTTGTTAAGGCCAGGTAAAGCACCGGCTGTGCGTTTTGAAGGTGCTTACGATAGTCGTTTTTTACTGAAGGTATTTGGCACACTTGTACCGCCACTGGCGCTGATCTTTCTCGTGCTCGGCTCGATCATCACAGGTATTGCAACGGTGAATCAGGCTGGTGCTATTGGTGCTGCCGGTGCGATGCTGATGGCCAGTTATCGGTTAAAAGAAGGCAAACGACGCTTTTGGCCTGCCATGCTGGCAGTGATCGGATTAATTGGCATCGGTATTTCGATTACCGTATTTGATACCAATATCAAAAACATCAAAACGGATAAAGATATTCAAGGTGTGATTTTTTCAGTGGCTGTTGTGGCGATTTTTTTGCTTGCCTTGTTGTGGAGCGGTATACGGGTCAACAAGATTGATAACACACTACATGAGGTGATGATCGAAACCGCAAAAGCGACATCTCTGGTGTTCATTATTCTTTTGGGTGCAGCGATGTTGACTGCAGCATTCCGCGCCTTCGGTGGAGAAGAGCTGGTTAGAGATTATCTCAACTCGCTACCTGGTGGCTTCTGGACCAAGTTCGTTATCGTAATGATGGTAATTTTTATACTTGGGTTCTTCCTTGACTTTATCGAGATTGCCGTAGTGGTGGTGCCGATCGTTGCGCCAATTTTATTGGCTGACCCTTCAGCCAATATAACAGCCGTTTGGCTTGGCGTCATGATCGGTCTTAATATCCAGACATCCTTTTTAACTCCACCCTTTGGGTTTGCGTTGTTTTATTTACGCGGAGTGGCACCGGCGGTGGTCAAGACCATCAATATGTACAAAGGCGTTATCGCGTTTATTGTGTTGCAACTTATTGCCCTTGGTATTGTAGGTTACTACCCACCACTGGTTAACTATCTGCCTAACCGTATGTCGCTACTATCAGAAACAGCGCCACCACCGCGTAACCCGCAACTACAGCAATGTATTGAAGAATACACCGTAGAATACTTCGCAAAATCCGGTGCCAGCTACCAAAGCGCAGTGGCAAAAGCACAAGCGCTCGATTTATCTTCATTGCCCAAGAAGCAGGGCAAGACACTGGCAGAGAGTATTGAAAATGCCGCAGGTGCCGAAGCGATGTTGCAAGAAGTTGTTGATGCAGCCGCAGCTGTAAAAGCCAACGAACCAGCTTACCGAGTCTTGCATACGCAAGTACGTGCGATTGAAGCACGTATCAGAGAGGTAGATGCCGTTCTAAAAACACTGAGCACAGAACGTAGCCGACTCAACAGTGAAGGCACCGAAGCGCGCGTACAAGAGATTGACAAGAATATGGCCGAACTTGAAGCGCGGAAAGCTGAGTTAACAGCAGAGATTCCTGATGAGTGGGACGCGGCAAACAAAAAGCATGTCGATCTGCAGACGATAGAGAAAAAAGCCAGACTGGCTTATAGAAAGGCCGCTGACCAGGGCTATTCAGACGTTGTCACCTTATCTGAGACTTTGCAAGCCACTGATAAATTGCTTGCGCTTGAGGAGGCGTTACCTGCAATGCGAGCACGCATTGAAACAGAAGAGCCAATGTCTCTACTGGAACCAATCAAAGCATTGTCAGCAGAATTTAACGACATTGAAGGTGCTTCAAAAATCAAATCAGCCGTTTCCAAAGCACGCAGCTCATTGAGAAAGAAAAAGCCAAACCAGGAAGCTGCGCTTGAATCGATGGATAAAGCGATTGCGCTACTGGCGGAAGAGAAAGAATGGCGGGTTAAAGCACAGGCGGAATTGGGTGATCAGCTGTCGGAATACGAGCAAAGCATTGCCGGCTCTATTGGCATTCGCCAGCAAGACAGGTTAACTCGTGATCAAGCGCTTTATGTGGCTGGTTGCAATGCACACCATAGAGATCTGTCTTTGAATTTTTAGTGAATCCTGTTAAAAGACAGTAGTTGTTTCAGCAAAAGGAGTAGTGCACGATGGGTAAGACATCACAGGCAGACAACATCACCATGTCTGGAGATGGGCTTTACTCACTTGCAACCATTGGCGCAAAAGATGTTATCGACAAGGCAACACCGCGTGTTCTCAAAGCAATCGATAGCATTGATCTAAAAAGTGCGGCCTGGCAATTCAGCGATATGGGTTGTGCGGATGGTGGTACCTCGTTAGATTTATGGCGCTCTGTAGTCAGGCACTTGCGCTCTAAAGGTGATCAGGACATTCAGGTTGTCTATGCTGATCAAGCCCGAAACGACTTCAATGCTCTGGTAAAAATTCTGCACGGACTGACGCAGTTTAAAACGTACCTTGATGAATTCGAAAACGTTTTCGCGCTCGAATCTGGTGCATCGTTTTACACGCCTATCCTGCCAGCAAACAGTTTGCATCTCGGATTTTCAGCAACCGCCATGCATTGGTTATCACAAAAACCAACAGATATAGATCAGCATGTGCACATGGTGGGCGCAACGGGTAAAGACCTTGAACAATTCCAGCTGCAGGCTGTAAGCGATTGGGAAAACATCTTGTTACAACGTGCACGCGAGCTGGTACCTGGTGGCAAGTTAGTACTGATTAATTTCGGTATTGATGAAAAAGGCCAATACCTTGGCAACACTGGCGGTATCAATATGTTTGATAACTTTAACGAGAACTGGCAGCAGTGTGTTAAAGACAAAATCATCACTGAAGAAGAATACAAGGGCATGACATTGCCGCAGTACTACAACAACGTTGATGAATTCAGTGCACCTTTACTGGATAAGAACTCCAAAGTGTACAAAGCAGGCTTACGGCTTGTTGACATTGAAACCCAGGTTGTCCCCTGCCCTTTTGCAGAAGACTATAAAGACCATGGCAACGCTACAAAATTCGCCAAAGCCTACATACCTACGATTCGCTCCTGGAATGAGAGTACGTTTTTAGGTGCTTTATCCGATAGCCGCCCAATGCAGGAACGGATTGATATTATTGAGAATTACTACGGGCTTTATGAAGGTCAGGTAGCTAATGCGCCTACCGAGCATGGCATGGGGTATGTGCATGCTTACATGACTATTGAGAAGGTTGTGTAGAGGGCTTCAGATAACATTGAAGAATACAAAATAATTTGTACAGATGCAGCAGGTTTTGATCGCAAATTAATTCATGCCGACATAAACACGCAAAGGGTGGGTTTAGCAAACAAAAACAATGGGCCGCGCATGCAGATAAAGTATTAAGCTTTAGTGGGCCTTTAATTTTTGCATATGCGAATCCAGCACTGCAAGGCCTTCATCAAGGCCTTGCCTGCCAAAGCCAAGCCTAAACCTGTCTTGCGGTGTGTCAGTTAACTCTGATTGATAAATCGTGCTGGGCAACAGCAACACCCCACTTTTCTCTACTAACGTTTTGCAAAATTGCTCGACACCTTCAGCGCCTTTATATTTGGGAAAAGCCATGCATGATCCATCCGGTCGTTGCCACTCAAAACATTCTGGGTAGCGTTGAAAAAATGCATCCCATTTGGGTAGGTTTTCATCAACGATCGCACAATTGCGACGCAAAAGTTTATCGCGATTTTTTAATGCAATTTGCGTTAGCTGCTCACTTGGCCCGGAGTTACAGATAGACAGATAGTGCTTCATGCGTTCCATCTTTGAAATGATGTCTTTATCTTCACAAGCAATCCAGCCAATACGCAGACCGGGTAATCCATAAGCTTTAGACATCACATTAAGTGAAAGCCCTCGCTCATATACATCCGCTGCGTAAGGTAAGTGTGATGTGCCAGTAGGGCCAAGGCCATGGAATATCTCATCATGCAGAATATAGATACCGTGCTTACGGCATAACGCTATCAGCGCGTTATAACGATCAAGTGACAAGATGGTTCCGGTAGGATTGTGAGGAAAGTTAATGGTAATCAGTTTGGTATTGGACTTAATTGCTGCCGCAACGCGATCGATATCAAGTGACCAGTTATCTGTAGCATCCAGTGGCACACCAGACGCTTCACATAATGCGAGAGGTAGCGTCTCGTGAGATTGATAATTTGGTGTGACAACAATTGCATGGCTGCTGCTATCAAGAATCACTGAGTTTGCTGCGAAGATGCCTTCACTTGCACCAGCGAAACAAAGAATTTCATCTGCGCCACGATTCTTATATAAAGAAGCGATAGTGCTGCGCAAGGCGGGTGCACCGAATGTTTCCGTGTAACCGAGCCACATATTTTCGAACGCTTCACGCTCCTCTGGACTTGCCATAGCCAGCAAATCGCGCATTGACATACTCTCAGCATCAGATGCGGTCATATGGAATTTAGCTTTAAACTCCCACTTGGAAAAGTGAGTTTCGAGCTTGAAATCAGGTAGTAACGTCATAATATGCTTAAGGCAATGTCTTTGATCTTAGAGCTAACAATGTCAGGTCACTGCTGTATTCAATTATATATAAAGCATCGTGCTGATAAGGGTAAGCTACCTTGTGTTCTTACCCTGGCCAGAGAGTCCTGGCCCTCGGTGTCCTGTTGCTGGCAGCTACCCGTAAAGATACTGAAACCTGACCTTAAAGAAGATAATCATATTACCCAGCAAATGTAAACATCGCGTTTAATCTTTCAAAACAGCGTGAATGGTTCTTGGGCCTGGCCGCTACGTATTAAGTTGTAATGGCGAAAAATAGCATATTCCATCAGAACTTATGTTTAAAGATACAAACCAAAGGATCTATACGCATCAAACGGACAAAGGGCTAAGAATTTTCTCTATTGGGTCACAGTTACCGGAACAAGTCCTGACAGATCAGCACACCACAGGCGTTGCTATCGAATGGAATTATGGTGGGGAAATGCCTGGCGAAGACATGGTGTTACTTATCCGCATTCTTGACAGATCGCTCGAATCGCTCAGTAAATCGTCGCACCACATAATGACACATTCGGTGCTAGGTTGTGGTGCCAGAGAAGTGTACTACTACACGTCGGACTACAAACAATTTATGGCAGACCTGAACAAATGCCTTTCTCATTTACCGCCACTGCCGATCGAAATTTTTCACAATGTTGATCCAGAGTGGACTTACGCAAACTCAATTAGAGAGCTGGCGGAAAAGGGGC
>CALHRQ010000304.1 GCA_938038175.1 uncultured Granulosicoccaceae bacterium
TCAGGAATCCGGGAGGTTACCCATATCAGCCGGGGCTCACTCTAGACAAAGCGATCGCCTTGGCGGGCGGATTAAGCGATAGAGCATCAACCAGAAAAATGTTCGTATTACCGGCAAGCAGTACCAACCAAAAGCAGATAAAGGCGCGAATGCAAACAAAAATCGCTCCAGGCGACATAATCACGATTAAAGAAGGATTTTTCTAATGGCTAGCACCGCCGACACTAACTTTCGCGACGATTTTGCCGACGGGCGCGATCTTGAAGAAAACAGCAGCTCGTTTGGAGAGCAGCTCGATCTTCAGCATTACCTGCGCATTCTTCGTAAGTACAAATGGCCAATAACACTTTTTACCGCTGCCGTAACGGCGCTCGCAGGCTACTACGCTTTTACCGCAACACCCATCTATAAAGCGACGTCTACTTTATTGATTGAACAACAGCGTGCCAATGTGCCGACAATAGAAGAGTTGTATGGCGTGGATACGCAAAATACAGACTACTATCAGACGCAATTTGAGCTGTTGAAATCTCGTACACTTGCGGAAAAAGTGGTAGACAGTCTAAACCTGTGGGGTAACCCCGAACTCTCTGCAGCTGCACGTGAAGCAGAGGCTCGTCGTAATGCGGCTCAACGTGATGTGTTGGGTGAGGATGCAGCATCCGGTTCGGATGGTATCGCGGGTAAAGTTACGGGTTTACTCGCAGATCTTGGGCTCAGCTCGCAACCGACAACTGCACAGAGTGATTCGTCGCAAACCGATTTAACAAGCGCTACATCAATTGCAGCGCAATCTGCTGATGGCGAAGGCTCTACAGATAACTCAGCGCTGCAAGTAGGATTCAGCGCGGAAGCAAATAGTGAACGCCAGCGTATCGTATCCAACTTTATGGCAAGGGTTACTGTTGCACCAGTGCGTAAAACCAAGCTAGTGAAACTGTCATACGAATCGGATGATCCAGAGCTTGCTGCAAGGGTGGCAAATGCAATGGGTGAGCAATACATTAATAGCTATCTTGAAGGAAAGCTTGAACAGACTAATGCAGCTTCTTCATTCCTGAATGATCGTCTTGCCACATTGAAATCGACTCTTGATAATTCAAAGTCTCGACTGATTTCGTTTAAAGAAAATAATGGCCTGGTGGATGTTGATGGCAGTGTAAATCGCCTTAATGAACAACGGTTATTGCTCGATACCACTGAACTGGCAACAGCGAATAACGATCTCTCTAGCGCTCGAGATATCTATCAGGCAGTTCAAGCACTTCGCAACCAGCCGGATTTGCTCGAAACAGTGCCTGGTGTGCAAAGCGATCCGCTGGTTCAGCGAACCCAAATCGAAATGGGTTCTGCCCAAAGGGCACTGGACGAATTACTCAACCGATATGGCGAACGTCATCCTCGCGTAGTTGACGCCAAGTCCCAGGTCAGCACGTTACAAGCGGAGCTTCAAGGCCATGTCAGTCGAGTAGTCAATTCCATAGAGAAGAACTTTCAGTTGGCACGCCAGCGCGTCGCCTCTATCGAAGGCAAGTTAGCTGCAGGCAAGCAAAGTATTCAGGCGCTGGGTTCCAAAAAGTTTGAGCTCGATGCATTGGACCGAGAAGTGGCGACTAATCAGGAAATCTACGACAAGTTCTTTAACACTATCAGTGAAGCCAAATCAGCTGATGGTTTAGAAACCGCAAACGCAAGAATCTCTGACTATGCGATAGAGCCAGTATCGCCTATTAAGCCTAAAAAACAGCTGATCATCGCGCTGGCAGCTTTAGCGTCTCTTGTCTTGTCAATGCTGATGGCTTTTCTGTACGAACAGATGGACGATACGGTAAAAAGTTCGCATGATGTAGAAGGCAAGCTTGGTATGAACTTGCTGGGTATTTTGCCGCTGATCAAAGGCGGCGTGTTTAACCGTACTCAAGATCTCCCACTCAATCCTGCGCAAATAGCAGACAGGAAAGGGACCTTTGTAGAATCGGTTAATACAGCGCGAACCGCATTGTGTATGGGTGAAGGTGATAACCCGCGTAAAGTCATTATGGTGACTTCATCTGTACCCGGTGAAGGTAAGTCAACTACCTCGATTAATCTAGCCTACTCTTTGGCACAGCTTGAACGAGTTTTACTTATCGACTGTGATATGCGACGCCCAACCATTGCCAAGGCAGCGGGCTTTGACAAAAATGTACCTGGCTTAAGTAGCCTTATCACTAATACAGCTCCTGCTCGTGAATGTATAAAGCGTGGTGTATTTGATGGTGCATTGGATATTTTGCCATCGGGCCCCATTCCGGATCAGCCACTGGAATTGATATCGTCAAAAAGATTTGAAAAAATCGTGGCGCAACTTAGCGAACATTACGACAGGATCGTTATAGATAGTGCACCTACACAAGCGGTATCCGATGCCTTGGTGTTAAGTAAAAGTTGTGATGCTGTTGTATACGCTGTCAAATCGCACGATACCTCAATTGATCTGGTGCGTCGTGGTATACAGCGTCTTAACCAGATCAATGCACCTATCGCTGGTATTGTTATCACTCAGGTCGATATTGATAAAATTATTTCTTACGGTGGCGATTACTACTATCAGGGTTACTACGATTACTACGGTTACACTGACAAAGGTAAGAAGGTTAAGCGTCCTGGTAAGTTGCGACTGTCTCAAGAAGAACTGATCAACATCAAGAATGATGATGGTGATGTGAATTTGGATCTGGACTACGTTAGCAATGATGCTGCAGCTATGTCATTGCATGATGATGGTCACGACATATTCGCGACTTCCGATCTCAGTGAACAAGGCAGTAACGGGCACTATCAAGGGCACTATAACAATGAGCAGGTTCGCAATGGCCAATTCCAAAATGGCAGTCTCAATGGTGCTCGGCAAAACGCCCATTCGACAAATGGGTACCGTGAGGATGCACTACCTCAGCAGCCTGTAAATGCAGACCATGGCAGGGTGCCTGTACAGCCAGCACAGCAACAGGCACAAGCTGCAAATTCAGACTACGACAGAATACCTGCTCAGCGCCAGCAAAGAGCTGTAGATCAATCAGCAGAGTTCGATAGGACCGCTCGGTTTGCTGCTGAACCGGTTGCACCGACAGAACGTGTTAAAAGTCAGCGAGGAGCGTTAGAGCGTAAGAAAAAGCGCTTTCAAGACGATTTGGATATCATCTAGCTCACAGAGCACAGAGCACAGAGCACAGAGCACAGAGCACAGAGCACAGAGCACAGAGCACAGCTCATAGCTCATAGCTCATTGAGTCTGATCTCTGCTTTACGCATGATACAGCGTGATACATTGTGACGCAGCGTAATAAGTGACGACACCAACGTAAGAAAGGCCGCATTTTAGCGGCCTTTTTTCTATCCCTTACACTTTGTTGCCCGGCGACCAACAGCGGCCTTTTGTGGGCTGATCTATCCTTATTGCAGTGTCATTAACCGTGCCGTCCTGAGGAATCCACTGCTGGACCTCGATAGCTGGCTTAAAACCTGTATACACACCCATTCAAACCTGAATATGCGGCACCAAAACGTGCGGAGTGAATAGATGAAAGTGGTCATTCTGGCTGGCGGCCTTGGTACAAGACTCAGCGAAGAAACAACGATAAAGCCCAAGCCCATGGTGGAGATTGGTGAGATGCCTATCTTGTGGCATATCATGAAAATCTACTCTGCCCATGGCTTTAACGATTTTGTGATCTGTCTTGGCTACAAGGGGCATGTGATAAAGGATTTTTTTGCAAGCTATGCAATGCGATCGTCCAGCGTGCGCTTCGACATGACGACCAACTCGATGGAGTTACTGGACGATAACCGAGAGACCTGGAAGGTAACCTTGGTTGAAACCGGTGAAAGGACCATGACCGGTGGGCGCATTAAATGTATCGAGCCTTACGTTGATAACGAAACCTTTTGCCTGACCTATGGTGATGGCGTCTCCGATGTTGATATAACAAAATTGGTTGCTTTTCATAAGGCACATGGTGGGGCTGCTACGCTAACTGCGGTACAACCACCAGGACGATATGGTGCTATTGCCTTAAGCGGCAGTTCCACCCTAATCAGCCGTTTTCATGAAAAGCCAGCAGGGGATGGTGCTTGGATCAATGGTGGATACTTCGTGTGTGAGCCTTCCGTGTTTAATAAGATTGACGGTCCGGATTCAGTCTGGGAGCAGCGGCCACTCGAGAAAATTGCCGCTGCTAATGAGCTTCATGCCTACAGGCATTTTGGTTTTTGGCATCCGATGGATACGCTAAATGACAAAAATTACCTTGAGACACAGTGGCGCAGTGATAATGTTCCCTGGAAGGTGTGGTAAACAAAAAAAGGTTTAAATCCCGGCTGGGTTCGCTGAGGTGGAGTTCGCTGAGTGGAGTTAGCTGATAGTCGATCAGGCTGTCATGAGAGGAAGCTGCTGAATCGCATGGAAATTGGGATTAAAGAGGCAGTTTTGCTGTACACAGTAGTGTGGAAGGCTACTACTGTCGCCTTGTGGAGAGTCCCAGGAAAAAGGAAGTTACTGTGTTGACAAGGGCTAAATTGTTGGCCTATAAGACCTTGGGCTCCATTATTAGCTCAACGCCGAACTTATCCTGTACCGATTGTTGAATCTCTTCTGCGTAGGTCAGCAATTCATGGCCAGTGCCGCCGCCATGGTGTACCAATACCAAGGCTTGCTTATCGTGCACACCGACAGCGCCTTTACGGTTGCCTCGCAAACCCAGAGAGTCGATTAACCAGCCAGCAGCCAGTTTGACTGTGCCATCCTCCTGGGGGTACGACACAAGGTTAGGAAAGCGCTGTCGAAGGCCCTCATGATGTGCCCGGGTCACTATCGGGTTGTGAAAAAAACTGCCAGCATTGCCGATAATGGAAGGATCGGGTAACTTACTTTGACGCAGTTCACACACGGTATTGCTGACTATCTCGGGTGTGATCTCGTTTTGGGTGTAACGGCGCGTGATTAATTGGCTTAGGCTGTCGTAACTGGTCTCCTGTGGCATATCTTTGCCAACGAGTAGCCTTACTGATGTAATGGCATATTCGTCAGGGTGGTGTTTAAAAACGCTATCGCGGTATCCGAACTCACAACTTGCCAGGTCAAATTCATGCCATTCGTTTGTTGGCAGGTGCAATGCGGTTAGGGAGTCAAAGCGATCGCACAACTCTACGCCGTATGCACCGATATTTTGTACTGGTGCGGCACCCGTATTACCTGGAATAAGGCTGAGGTTTTCCAGCCCATACAGTCCTCTTGAAACGGAATCTCGCACCAACTGATGCCAGTTGACTCCAGCACCGACCGTTATCTTGAAAAGCCAGCAATTTTCCGGTCCGCGGATATCGTACTGCATGGTGTTCTTGCTGAGATAAATGACGAGCCCAGGGATGTTCCGAGTGAGCACAAGGTTACTTCCACCGCCCATAACAAAGACGGGCCAGCCTTTTTGCTGTGCGTACTCTACAGCCTCGTTTAGCGCAGTGTCTTCGTTGATCTCGACATAGCGTTCGGCCTTGTAGCTGAATCCCAGCGTGTTTAACGCAGAGAGGTCTTTGTTTTCTTCAAATTGCACGTTGAGTTATCGTATTCAGAATGCGTGGATACCAAAAACATAGGGTTACGGTACGAGCCAGCATCAGTGCGTAATATGACATCCATAGGCCGTGATTCCCAAACAATGGAACCAGTAAAAACGTCGCAATTATAAAAATCCCCAGTGACACCATCATACCGTCACGCATTTCGCGTGTGTGTGTCGTGCCCGTGAATATACCATCCAAAAGAAAACTCCAAACACCAACCAAGGGTGATAGAACTATCCAAAAAAACCACGTTTTAGCGGCATTCTGGATGGTAGATTGCGTACTCATGAGCGCAGCAATGGGGCCAAAAGCAATACCGTAAACAACCGTAAAAATCAGTGCAAACAGTGCACTCCAGAATACACAGGCTCGAACGGCGCTTAAAAAAGCCTCTCGATCACGTTTCCCGAATGCATGGCCACTTAATGTTTCAGCGGCATGCGCGAAACCATCTAACGCATGTGCCATAAAATGTAACATTTGGATGAGTATGGCATTGGCCGCCAGGACTACTGGGCCTAGCCTCGCACTGCATGCCGTCAACCAATAAAACGCAGCTGTCAGACATAAGGTGCGTATAAACAGATCGCTGCTGATTTTAAAAAATTCGCGAAGCCTTTGCCGGTCAATCACCCATCTTGGCAGCCCCTGACGCAACTGTTGTCTATTGAACTTCAGTTGCGGCCACAACACCCAGAATGCGTAGACTAATGCGAGGTATTCGCTCAACAAGGTCGCCAGGGCGACACCTCGAATATCCCAATCGGTGATATTGAAAAACAACAGGGTCAACAGAATGTTGCCTATGTTGAGCAACAGCTGTAAGTACAACACCTGCCGCATCTTCTGCAGACCGACCAAAGCGCCGATCATGGCGTACAGCATTAAGGTAGCGGGAGCAGAAAACACCCGTACAAAAAAGTAATCTGAGCTTAAGTCACGGATAGTGGACGAGACTGACATGGCCCACAAGCCCAACGGAAACAACAAAGGGCTCAAGCTGAATATCACTATGCCGAGACAAGCACCCATCAATAAAGCGCGGACTAATGTGCGTCTTGCACGCTCGTGTTCATCCGCCCCGATAGCCTGGGCGACAAGACCGCCTGTACCCATTCTGAGAAAGCCGAATATCCAATAGATTGAGCTGAATAAAATGGCGCCTATGGCTGTAGCGGAAAGATAGTCGGGCGACTCCATGTGCCCCATGACAGCAGTATCAACAATACCAGTCAGTGGCACAGTGATGTTGGCCAATATAATGGGCACAGCTAAATACAGTACGCGTTTGCGTTTGTCGCTATCGTTTGAACTCGTGTTGGAAGAGGTGGTGTTAGGCAACGTCGTAGGCAAAAGTATTACAGCGTTTAAATGGCCTTGGTATTAAACAGCAGCCTAAGTCGCTGACATGTACAGTAGTTTGATGTTAAACAACAGTCTGCTTTAGTTGTGCAGCGATACCCTACCGCATGCACAAACCGAACTGTGGTGAAAATCGGACATGATTAATATTATGTTCTGTTAAGAATCAGGCAGTTTATCAAGTGTAGCTGTCCTTTTCTAAAATAGGCTGGCGCTTTGAAGGCCAGGGCAAGTGCAATAAAAAAGCCCGCGAGTAACGCGGGCTTTGTGTGGTTTTCCATGCAGTGCTGCAAAAATGTGGGCCTTTAAATCATGTCAGGCTACGGGCTTTATCAAGCTTCGAACTCAATAAATATATCCCGATTACAGCGTACTTCACTTGCACCTTTGTAAAGAGTTAACTATGCAACCTTGGCACTCTTGCGACGATCACCCACACCAGGCCGGCCAATGCAATCATACATAAAACCCTGTGTTCGCATGATCTCTGGGTCGTATAAGTTACGTCCATCAATAACCAACGGCTGCTTCAAGCCTTTTTTCATCGCGTCCCAGTTTGGGCTTCTGAATTCGCTCCACTCAGTACAAATGAGCAGCGCATCAGCGTCCAAAAAGGTATCTTGTGCCGTACCTAACAATTCGATACGCTTTTCATCAGGGTAAAAGTGACGCATCTCAGACATGGCGACCGGATCATATGCCCTTACCTTGCCACCGTTTGCCAAAATTGATTCGATAAGTACCCGCGATGGCGCTTCACGCAAGTCATCTGTATTGGGTTTGAAAGACAATCCCCAAATAGCGAAAGTGCGGCCCTGAATATCACCGTCAAAGTGATTCATCAGTTTGTCAAACAGCACGTGTTTCTGTCGGTCATTAACATTATCAACAGCATTGAGTAATTCGGCGGTGTAACCAACTTGCTTGGATGTTTGTACCAGTGCCTTCACATCCTTGGGAAAACAGGAACCACCGTAACCGCAACCTGGGTAGATAAAGTGATAGCCAATACGAGGGTCTGAGCCAATGCCGTGCCGTACATCTTCGATATCTGCGCCAACAAGGTCAGCAATATTTGATAGCTCGTTCATAAAGCTGATCTTGGTCGCTAGCAGAGAGTTGGCCGCATATTTTGTCAGCTCTGATGAGCGACGGTTCATGAATATGATCTTGTCATGATTTCGGCAAAAAGGCGCATAGAGCTCACGCATCACCTCTCTTGCATATTCATCATCTGTCCCAATCACAATACGATCAGGCTTCATAAAATCTTCAATCGCAGCGCCTTCTTTCAGGAATTCAGGGTTTGAAATAACCGCATAGTGGAAGTCAGTACCCCGTTCTTTCTGGCCTTCGTCCACCACTTTCTCGACCATGTCGCCAGTACCAACCGGAACTGTAGACTTTGTGACAATGATCTTTTTGTCTACCATTCTATCTGCAATAGTTCGGGCGACAGATGCAACATATTGCATGTCAGCAGAGCCATCTTCGTCTGGCGGTGTGCCTACGGCAATGAATTGAACCTCACTGTGCGCGACTGCAAGATCCATATCGGTGGTGAAATCAAGTCGCTCCGCAGAGACATTGCGCTTGATTACATCATCTAACCCTGGCTCAAAAATCGGCACCACGCCTTTTTTGAGGTTAGCTACCTTAGTTTCATCTACGTCGACGCAAAGTACGTCGTTACCTACGTCAGCGAGCAATGAACCAGTCACCAAGCCAACGTAACCTGAACCGTAAATCGTTATTTTCATTACTAATCCTTTGAGTATTGCGGTTGCCCGCAAAATCATTGTGTACTATCGGCTCAAAAACAGCCGTTTTTAAATTGAAGATTGGCGGCTGCTGAAGTCAACACCCTCTGATAGGTGGAGTATCGGCAGCAAAAGCCCAATCAGTAGACATAATGCGTGTTTTCGTGGCTTTGTTGTGAACGATGCACTAGTGAGCCAAGCGTAAACCAGATTGAGAAGTATAAAGTCCTTGAGGGTTTTGAGTATTGATTTATGGATAGTTTACCCAACAAGTAACGATTCCTTACCAATGGCATAAGGGGCACAGCTTTTAATGAGAGTAGGTGGCTCGAAGAACCTCACGCTTACCGTTAGGGCCAGGAAATTTCTGCACATCCCATCCGCTGCGCGCGAGCGATCTCCGCAAGGCACCTTTAACGCAGTAAGTCGCCAGATAACCGCCAGGTTTCAAACAGCGTTTTAGTTGTGCAATAAATTCATCAGACCAGCACTCAGGATTAACGTCAGGGCTGAATGCATCAAGGTAGATAGCGTCGAACAAGTGATTCGTTGCAGATACGAAAGTGGTCGCATCGGTAACATGCACTGACAATTCCATGCTGTTTTCGGTTGACCATACGTAGCTGAATTTATTGTCCGATGAAGCGGGTGTAGCGCCGCTAGATGTTTGCATCGTTACTCGTTGAGACTCAGCTAACGATGCCGATTCCATTTTTTTAAATATCCCGCATAGAGCATCAAACAGTTTGGGGTGTTGGAGCCAACGATCAAACTTCAGACTTTTAAATGTGTCTGCATCAATCGGCTGGTGTTCAACCCCCACATAGTTAACAGGGCACTGATTTGTTATTGCAAGGTCGAGTGTCAGTAAGCAATTCAGGCCGAGGCCAAATCCTATTTCCAGTATGTTCGTTGCGGAGCCGTTTTCCAGGCGGCTTTCAACCATGCTGCCTTTGAGGTAAATATGCTGCGATTCGGATACAGCACCGTGTATTGAATGATAAGTTTGATCGTAGCAGGTGGAGTGCAGGGTATTTGACAGGTCACCGGTTTCGATTAGCGTATAAGCGCTGATGATTCATGCTTCCTTTTATTAACAACATAAGGAGTTTTAGCAGTGCGCAAGTCTGTCTTTAATCGCTTCGCAGCTGCTGATATAAGCTTTGGTGCTTGCGGGCATCGGAACACGTGCGCGTGCTACCCAGTTGATGAGGTTTCGTCCACTGATCAGTGTTTGCATTGCATGCTCGATTGCATACTGACACTCACGTGAGCAATCAGCTTGTATTTGAGGTTTAAATTTTCCAAGATGCTCACCGGTTGATATAAAACGTGGCCATATATCAAAGATAGACTCATCGCTCTTCATGGTTTCGCATTCGTGCTTGGCAGCATCAGCGTAGGTATCGACTAGAACAGACAGGTTTTCAAACTCTGGTCGGTCTTTAAACGTTTTTTTAATTGTGCTGGCAAGCAAATCAATATTGCACATGGTTTGCGCCACTTTAATAAAACGAGATTCGTAGTAGGTTGTGATGGGGATAGTAAACGCTCGAAAGGGTTCACCCCAAAGCTCATCAATACCTTCTTCACCACTATGGTGTTTGACATCTTTTCCCAGTTCAAGCGCTTCTTTAAAATAACGACCGCAGGCACGCATTAGTTCATTGTCGCGGCTGATCTTCACGCCTTTTTCTTCAAGCTCCACTATGGCGGTGAAAATATCCGTTGCACGATTGAACAGTGCCCCTGCCAGCATGGCCGCATTAACCCTTTTCATAGAGGCGTCCTGCTGCGCTTCATAGGCCTGGCGAGCCTCATCCAAACGGCGTCCAGGTGTGTTGATGCCAGGCTCTGTATGATGAAAGGTGCGTCTGGTTAGGTTATCGATAAGGTGCTTTCGTGCTGCGAGCGACTCTTCAAGTGGTTCGTAGTACCGAACCCAATACCGATCAAAAAAAATGTGCTCGGCCCCGTTTATGAAGGAACGAGTACCGTTCCCGAGTTGGTCCGGTTGTGGTTGTGCTTGCGCCATAGGTAATGCGGTTACCGCCTTAGAACGCCGGATTATAGCTAGATGGTTGTAAAAAAGTGTGATTTTCAGCCCAGGAATTCATCTTTGTGTAATAAAACTCCATGTGGGGCAAACCAGTAAGAGTGTGGAGCTGCTTTATAACAGTGCACTAAGTTAATGACTTTGTTGAATAAAATGTCGGTTAGAGCAAGTGCGTGGAATGCGTATGAGTTGCCCCGGTGCCAAATCGGGTCAACAGAATTATCTGTTCTATTAGTTGACACTTTACCATTCGATTAGCTCGGTTTTTGAGCAATCACGATGGCTCTGCGTGGACGAGGGTGGCCCTCGATGGTCAAAGATTTGTTAGTCGAGTCAAGTGCTTCAAACAGAGATTCGTGTTGCATCCAATCGGTGCTACGTTGCTCGAGAACGGAGGTAATATCTACGGACACGCACCGTACATTGTCGAATCCGGCATCCTGTATCCACTGACACAATAGCGTCGCGGTCGGTAAACGCCATATGTTTCTCATGCGAGCATAACGGCCATCCAGAACCAGCTCCTCAGAACCTTCGCCTGTTGTCACCAGTGATTCCAAAACCAGCTCACCACCAGCGCGAAGTGCTTCCTTGAGCTCTTGCAAATGACCCTGTGGCGATTGCCTGTGGTAAAGAATACCCATGGAAAAAACGCTATCGAACACCCGCATTTTTTGTGGTAACGCAGCCATGGTAATCGGCAACATGTTTACAGCATCATCGTTGATATACCGCTGTACTGCTGCAAACTGCATATTAAACAGTGGGACTGGATCAATGCCCAATACATTCGTTGCACCTGCGCCACGCATGCGCCATAGATGATAACCACTGCCACAGCCGACATCGAGAACACAACGACCCTGCAGTGGGCTTATATGCGGTAGAACCCGATTCCATTTCCAATCAGAATGCCATTCGGTATCGATATGAATATGTGCAAACTGAAATGGCCCCTTACGCCAGGGCATTAGATCTTTTAATGCTTTTTCGAGTGTTTGACGAGCAGCGTGTTCTTCGGCTGGGAAGGCTTGAGCATTATTTTCTATTGATTTTACATCCGCATCGGTCAGCATTGCGATACCGCGCTCATGCTCTGTATCGATATGGGAAATCGGTAAATCCGGTAGTGCGCTAACGGCAGCGGTCCACTTTGGGAGTTCGCCATGTTTAATGGCGTTGACAAGTGCAGCATCCGCCAGCGCATGTGCGAATTTGGACAGAGCCGTACCCTTGAGCTTGTCGGCGAGTTCTGTGGCATCTACACGAACGTGCTTGCCATCTTCTTCGGGGTTCAATGAAATGTCCTCTTAGCCAGCTTTAAGTTTGGCCGCGTTTAATTGCCACGATAGAAGCAAAATTAAAGCATTGAAACCAGACACTGCTTGTTTCGAATCCTGCTTTTATGAGGCGTGTATGATGCGTATCCAGGGTATCTGGAACAAGCACGTTTTCGAGTGCGGTGCGTTTCTGGCTTATTTCCAAATCTGAGTATCCATTAGCGCGTTTGTAATTGTGATACATGTCAATGTGCAATTCATTGAGTACCGGGTCATCAAACTTGACCTTTTCTGACAAGATAAGCACACCCCCTGGCAGCAAAGCATTGGCGATTTTTTGTATCAAGGCTTCCCGCTCTGCAGGGTTGATAAATTGCAACGTAAAATTCATCGCAACCACCGATGCATTGCTCAATGTGCTGCTTTGCATGTTTTGACAATGCAGATAAATTGGCAGTGGGTTGTTTTCAGTGAGCGAGCCATCTTCAACAATCGCAGCATGTCCGGTTTCATTTTGAATGACTTCGGCAGCCGTTTCGACCATCGCAGTGGAATTATCAATTGCGTGAATTTCACAGCCATTGATTAAAGATTGTGATGCTTTGTTCTCCTGCTGCATTAAGGCGCGATGCATGGCCAGGGTTGTTGCGCCCAGCGAGCTGCCGAGATCATAAAGACGGGTATTGGGTCGTACAAACCGGGCGGCCAGTAATCCTGATTGGGTGATGATACTTCGGTATCCTGGCACGGAGCGCTTGAGCATATCCGGGAACACATTGACGACGCTTTGATCGAAGCGAAACTCTGCCACCTCTCCCAATGGGCTGGCAAACAGTGCATCGTGCTGAAGCTGTGTTGAGTTTTCGCTCATGTTTGTCTCTGATCTTACCTGCGCTTGTCTGCTTGAGATAACATTATGTTTTCTGAGGCATAGTGATGACTGCAGTGGCGCGTAATAGTCGTGCCAACTAGTATCCAGTCGCTACCATGCCAAAACACTGAACGCTTGTATACCAATGTCTTTGCAATATAAGCCGGAAACCGCTCGTCGACGCCTCAAAAATGCCGACCCGGTCATGGCAAACCTCA